>JAGQUE010000215.1 GCA_020438665.1 Nocardioidaceae bacterium
GCCGTGGAGTGCGGGACCTCGGCGAGCTCGGCCATGTCCTTGACCGGGGTGCCGAACGCCTCGCTCAGCATCATGTAGGCCTTCGCGACCCGTCCGTAGAACTCATCGGGGGATTCGTCGGGAACGCGCTGGAGTAGTTCGCGGGCCGACTCGCGCGTCTTGCGATCGTGCGCCTTGAGGCGCTTGAGCAACCGGGCGCGGGCCACCTTGCCGGATTCCTCAAGGACCATCTGTGGACTGGGAGGTTGCGACCCCTCGAAGCGCGGCCAGTCGGACCGGGGCTTGCGGTACATCACCAGGTTGAGCGAGCGCAGCGTGTTGGAGGTGACGTGTCGGTACAGCAACAGCGCCATCGGTTCCGGTTCGTCGTGCCGATCGGTGGCGTAGCCGACCAGGATTCCCGACTCGGCCTCCAACCAGTACTCCGGCTCGAGCCAGATGTCGTCAAGGTGCGAGCGGTTGAGGATCACTCGTTCATCCACGTACTCAGGGTATCACGAAAGTGGCGATGTACTTGCACCCCTGTCGAGCCTCTGATACTCCTGGGTGTAGGACATGCGCCAAAACACCTAGACCCAAAGGAGGGTGACTGAGATGGCAGTGCCTCCCGACAAGCTCAACTGCATCGAGGAGACCCAAGACAAGCTCGGCAACCTCGGTCGGACCCGTCTGTTCGGCCTGCTCTCAACCGGCGAGTTGAAAAGCGTGAAGATCGGCCGTCGGCGGTTTGTCCCGGATTCCGCGATCGCGGCCTATATACAGCAACTGAAGAACCAGGCCGACCAGTGATGCTCGCCATCGGTGAGATCCATGTGGTCGCCTTGGCGATGGGCGATGCAACGTGACCGACGTCAAAGCGCAGACCACCACCCGCGACGGTGCCCGCTACTACGTGTTCGCCAATGTCGGCGGAGAGGTGCATCAGGCGCCGAGTGTCAACACGGTCAACGGCGCGGCCAAGAACGTGGCCATAGCCACGTGGTCGGAGAACCGGCTCATGCAGGCGGCCTTCGACCACCCTGCGATGGCCGGGGACATGGACTTCGTGGCGTACAAGCGGTTCCTTCGCACCGAGGCGAAGAAGGACACCGTGGCCATCGACCGGGGTAACCGCATCCATGAGGTCTGCGAGGCGTACTTCCTGGGCGCCGCGCAGGAACACCCCGAGGCCGAATGGCTCGTCCCACTGCTCGACGACTTCCGTGTGCGCTACGGGGTCGAGCACACCCACGTCGAGCAGGCCATGGCCTACATCGGTGGGGACGGGGTTCCGGTCTACGCCGGTACCGCCGACTTCATCGGCACCTTCGACGGGACCCTCTCGGTGCTCGACTGGAAGAGCGGGGAGTCGATTCACTCGGACGCCGCCCTGACCACCAGCGCCTACGCACTGTGCAACCACTGGATCGTCGACGGGCTGCTCGTACCGATGTCCGATGTGGAGAAACCCCGGCAAGCCGTCGTGGTGCATGTCACCGACGTCGAGCTCATCCCGCACCGTGTCGCATCCGTCGAGGCGTTCAGGCCTATCTGGCACTCGCTCCGCACAGTGCACGACTGGTTGACCAATCCTCCGGCGGTGTGGGCGTGAGCACCACCACCCGCGACGACGTCTCCGCTGCCACAACTGCGGCGGCAAGTGCGGGAACCAGCTACCCAGATGGACGGGGAGGCCGAACGCTTCGGCCCTTCCCGGTTCCAGCCCGACCGCGTAGGCGGCACGGGGTTCACGACCCTGGCGGGCACGGCGCACCGGATCGTCCGGTGCAGGCCACGAAAAAGTTAGGAGGGGCTATGAGCCTCTTGGAGCAGTTGAAGACCCCGACCGACGGTGTCGAGCCGAGGAGGGGCAGCAAGTACCCGAGTTGGCGTCCCGCGAAGGACCGGAACGCCCCCGAGGCGATCGAGGGCCTGATCGCCGAGGTCGGATCGGTGCCGCGCCGGGAGCCGAAGGAGGGGCAGCCGACGCACGACGACTTCATCGTCGTCGACACCGCCGGCACGGAGGAGGGTCGCTGGACGGTCTACGGATCGGTGCGCGACCTGCGTGACCGCTTCGACGTGCTGAAAGACGAAGGGCTACTGGTGCAGGGCACCCGCATCGCGATCAAGTTCTTCGGCACCCGCAAGGAGATCGCCAACGACGGCACTCCGTATAACGTCCACTCCTACGCGGTCGTGGCGGCAACCCAGTGACCACGCTGGACGAGCGGTTCGTCGGAGGGTGGTACGTCTTCGGCGACTATGTGCAGAGCACGGCGGACAGCGTCGTGTTGGTGCATGAGGAGTGCGGGCGGGTCTTCGCCGAAAAGCAGCCGCTGGACAACGACGTTACGTCCGACTGGCTGCCGTTCTGCACCGAGTGCTTCAACACCACGTGTGACCGCTGTGGCGCGCAGCACTATGACCCGGCCATTGCGACCGGCGACCCTGACCAGGCCGACCCTCTGTGCGGGTCGTGCTGGGGCGGGCTTCTCTCCCAGTAGGTAACGGCGCGGGGCCGGGGAGTGGTTAGGACCCCCCGGCTCCGCTGCCCGACCGCCCGCTGCAACGGGCAGACAGGCATTCCAATGTTGACAGTTCCCGCAGTCCCCGCGCACCCGAAGGGGGTGCAGTGTCCGGCCCACGGGCGACTCACCGAGGTCGTGGCGAAGGAGTTCACCGCCACGAACGGTCTTCCCGCGTTCCATCTGCGGGCGGCGTGCCCGGTCTGTGATGCGTGGGTGAAGTTCGTCGACACTCCCGGCCCGTGGTTCATCCCTCGCAGCCAGGTGGGCCTGGGTAGGCGCGACGGCTACTTCACGACGTGGGCGGGCGCGTGATCGTCAACGGAGAATTGAACAGCGACTCCCCGTTCGGGAGCGCGGCACACAAGTACCTGCAGGCTGGGTGGCCGGTCTTCCCCCTCCCGCAGAAGCAGAAGTTCCCCCCACCCGCGGGGGTCACGGGGTGGCGGGGCCGGGACCTCAAGCCCGAAGAAGTCGAGGAGTCGCAGCGTCGCCACGGGAAGATGAACGTCGGGGTCCGTATGCCCACCGGGGCCGTCGGCGTCGACGTGGACGCCTACGGGGGCAAGGAGGGTGGCCGCACCCTCACATCGTTGGAATCTGAACTGGGGGCGCTGCCCGACGCACCGATCCTCAGCAGCCGCGACGACGGGATCAGCGGCATCA
>JAGQUE010000216.1 GCA_020438665.1 Nocardioidaceae bacterium
CGGACCGTCTGGCCCTCCTCGATCTTCTCGAAGTCACCGAGGACCACGACACCGATCTCGCGGGTGTCGAGGTTCAGGGCGATGCCGAGGGTGCCGTCCTCGAACTCCAGGAGCTCGTTGGCCATGGCCGAGGGCAGGCCGTTGACGCGGGCGATGCCGTCGGCGCACTCGGCCACGGTGCCGACCTCTTCGCGGCTGGCCGTCTCGGGCTTGTAGTCCGACACGAAGCGCTGCAGCGCGTCCCGGATCTCGTCGGGACGGATCGAAAGCTCCGTCATCACACTTCCTTACTGTTGGTCTGCCAGTGGGTCTGGGTCGGGGTGCCGGTCAGCCGGCGAGCTTGCGTCGGGCGGCGTCGAGGCGGCTGACGACCGTCCCGTCGATCACATCTGCGCCGATCTCGACCCGGATGCCGCCCAGCACCTCGGGGTCGACCACGACGTTGAGGTGCACGTCGCGGTGGTAGTGGGACGCGAGCGCCGCCGTGAGCCGGCCCCGCTCGGCGTCGCTGAGGGGTCGCGCCACGTGGACCGTGGCGATCTTCTGGCTGTGCACGTCCGCGGCCACCTGCTGGAACGCGGTCAGGGCGGCACCGACGGTGCGATAGGTGCCGTGGAGCGCCTGCTCGGCGAGGGTGCGTGTGGCGTCGAGCGCCTTGCCGTCGAGCAGGGTGTGCAGCAGCGTCGCCTTGTCGGCGATGCTGCGCGACCGGTCGGAGAGGGCGTCGCGGAGGTCGGGGCTGCCCGTGACCACCTGCCCGAACCCGAACAGCTCGTCGACGAGCCTGCCCGAGTCGGCGTCGGCCGACCGCACGACCGCCACGACCCCGACGTGCTCGAGCGCATCGGGGAGGTCGCGGGTGGCGGTCCACCGGCGCCCGAGCGCGGTGTGCACCAGGTCGAGGGTGGCGCCGGACACCTTGTCGCCGAAGATCTCCGTGACGAGGGTCTGCTTGGCTCCGGTCGCGACCGACATGTCGGTCGCGATGCGGCGCAGCGCAGGCTCGGAACGGAGCACTCCGGCGACCGCGAACAGCTCGGCGCCGATGACGGCGGCGTCGGCGCCACCGGTGAGCGCCGACTGCAGCTCACCGAGAACCGCCTCGAGCCCCTCGGCGGAGGTGCCGCGGAACGACATCAGCTGACTCCGCTCTGGTCGGACTCCAGGTCGGCCAGGAAGCGCTCCACCACCCGGCTCTGCCGGGCCTCGTCGTCGAGGCTCTCACCGACGATACGTCCGGCGAGGCTGGTGGCCAATGCGCCCACCTCGGCCCGCAGCGCGGTGACCGCCTGCTGGCGCTCGGCCTCGATCTGCACCTTGCCGTGCTCGACGATGCGGTTGGCCTCGGCTTGGGCCTGCTCGCGCATCTCCGCGACGATCTGCGCGCCCTGCTGGCGAGCGTCCTCACGGATCCGTGCGGCCTCGTGGCGCGCGTTGGCCAGCTGCTCCTCGAGGTCGGCGAGCTTGGCGTCGGCCTCGGCCTGCTTGGTCTCGGCCGCGGCCAGACCGCCCTCGATCGCGGCCGTCCGGTCGGCGAAGGTCTTCTCGAAGCTGGGGACGACCCACTTCCTGACGGCGAGGAACAGCAGCCCGAAGACCACGAGCGAGAGGATGATCTCGATCGTGTGCGGGACGAGGGGGTTGAGGCCCTCCTCGCCCGCCGCCTGGATGATGACACTCTGCATGGGGCAGATCCTTCGTCAGTGGGCGGTTACTTGATGACGAACGCGAGGGCGATACCGATGATGGCGAGCGCCTCGGCGAGCGCGAAGCCCAGGATGGCGATCGACTGCAGGCGGCTCTGGGCCTCCGGCTGCCGGGCGACACCGGAGATGTAGGCCGCGAAGATCAGGCCGATACCGATGCCGGGGCCGATGGCCGCGAGACCGTAGCCGATCATGTTGAGCGAGCCGGTCATGAGGGTTCCTTTCGGTTGGTGCTACTTCTCGTTGTTTTCTCTGGTGCTCTCAGTGCTCGTCTGCGAGAGCACCGGAGATGTACATGGCGTTGAGCAGGGTGAAGACGTAGGCCTGGAGGAACTGCACCAGCAGCTCCAGGAACGCGATGGCGATGAAGAGCAGCCACGCGAGCACGCCGACGGGCTTGATGAGCACCGAGGCGTTCTCGAGGATGTAGAGGCCACCGGTGGTGAACAGGATCGCCAGGAGGTGGCCGGCGAGCATGTTGGCGAACAGACGGAGCGCCAGGGTGACCGGGCGGACCAGGATGTTGGAGAAGAACTCCAGGGGCACCAGCAGCGGGTACATCACCGGGCTCACACCCGACGGCACGGTCTGCAGCTTGAGGTAGCCCCCGAGCCCGTGCTTGCGGATGCCGACGGCGTTGTAGACGACCCAGCTCAGTCCCGCCAGGCCATAGACCATGCCGGCCCGCGAGAAGGTCGGGAACTGGATGAACGGCAGGCTGGCGAAGACGTTGTTGACGAGGATGAAGAAGAAGAGCGCGAACAGGTAGGGCACGAACTTCATGTAGTCGTGGCTGCCGATGATGTCGCGGGCGATGCCGTTGCGGACCATGCCGTAGGCGGACTCTCCGGCGAACTGGAGGCGACCCGGGACCATCGCGCGCTTGCGAGCGGCGGACCAGAAGAAGAAGAAGACGATGGCGGCGGCGAGCAGCAGCTGCAGCATCGGCTTGGTGACCGCCACGCTGCCGATGTGGAAGATCCCGGGCAGCTCGAAATCGGCCGGTCCCGGGGCCGTGAAGCCATCCTCGGTGATGCCTTCGCCGCCGTCGGCCGCCAGGATCGAGATCATCTGGATCGTCCCGGTCACGTCGTCCTCGTCTCCTGAGTCATCGGTCCTGCTGCGGTGTCTGGTCGATGGTGGCCTGCGGGTCCTCGAGGCGTTTCCAGGTCAGGTACAGGCCCAGGGCCGCTCCCAGCAGGATGCCGATGACGACCAGCCACGACGTCCCGAGCCAGCGGTCGAGCAACCACCCCACCGCTCCGTAGAACGCGACGCCGGAGACCAGGTACCCGAATGCGTGCCATGGATCGGGACGCGGGCGCTGGACTGGCGGAGGTGACGGAGGTGGCGGAGCCATCGCGCACCGGACAATAGCAGCCTGCCGGGGTCATCGTTCACCCCCGGTGGCCACAGCGGACGGCGACCCGGAGGGCAGGTCGAAGGCGGGGATGCGGGCCCGCGCGGTCAGCACGATCTGGCCGACGAGCCAGCCGATCGTGACCGCGATGACGGCCGCCCCGAGCCAGCCGCCCGAGAGCGAGTCGCCCAGGGTGCCGGAGGTGTCGAGCTGCCAGAACACCAGGCCCAGCAGCACCACCTCGAGGGTGTAGGTGAGCACGGCGACCAGGAGTGACGCAGCCGGCATCCGGCCCGCGACCAGGTCGACCACCAGGGAGCCGCCGGCGAAGGTGCCCAGCGCCATCCCGGCACCGACCAGCGCACCCCACAGCGCTGGTGCGGGGCCGGTGAGCGCGGCGACGAGCACGACCACGCCACCCGCCACGAGCCCCGTCCACGCCGCCCCGAGCAGCACGCGCAGGCCCGGGTTCGGGGTGTGGCGCAACGTCTCGGTCGTCATGGTCGGCGGCCTGATCTGTCGGGGGGATGGGCTCGGAAGTCTCCCCCGGCACAGGGGAGCCTCAGTGCTCGTGAAAGTTATCACAAGCCCCGGGAAGGTCCGAATCCACGAGCTGGGAGAGCCGTCGACGGCGCACAGCGACCCTCGGCCGGTGCTCAGCCAGCGCCGACGTCCGCCCCGGGGCGGTCGACCGCGGGTTCCTCCTCCGGGGGCGCGGTGTGGTGGAGGTGGGGGCGGTGGACGATCGGCAGGACGAACGTCGCGGCGATCGTGAAGGCGACGGCGGCGGCGATCATCGTCCACATGAACCGGCCGGTATAGAGGCTCACCACCACGGTGCCGAACGACACGAGGGCCGCCCAGAGCCACAAGATGAACACCGCCCGGCGATGGGAGTGGCCGATTTCGAGCATCCGGTGGTGGAGGTGCTGCTTGTCCGGGGCGAACGGCGACCGGCCGGCGCGGGTGCGGCGTACGACGGCCAGCACGAGGTCGAGCAGGGGCAGCACCATGATCGACGCCGGGAGTGCCAGCGGCAGCAGCATCACCCAGCCGTTGACGTCGGTGCCCATGGCGCCCTTGCTGACGGCGCCGGCAGGGAACTGGCGGGTCAGCGTCAGCTCGGACGCGGCCAGCACCAGGCCGAGCAGCATCGAGCCGGAGTCGCCCATGAACAGCCGGGCCGGGTGCACGTTGTGGGGAAGGAACCCGGCGCAGGCGCCGGCCACGGCCGCGCTGAGCAGCGCGCCCGTCGTGGCCAGCGTGACGTGGTTGAGGAAGGAGAGCTGGTAGCAGAACAGGAAGAAGGCCAGCGCGCCGACGCCCACGACCCCCGCCGCGAGCCCGTCGAGCCCGTCGACGAAGTTCACGGCATTGACCGCCGCGACGATGATGAACACCGTCAGCAGCGCACCCTGGGTGGGGTCGAGGATGAACTGGCCGCCGTCGGGCTTGATGAAGTAGTTGAGCTGGATGCCCTGCCAGACCAGGAAGCCCGCGGCCAGCAGCTGGCCGCCGAACTTGGTGAGCGCGTCGAGCTCGAAGATGTCGTCGAGTACGCCGACCGCGCAGATCATGGCGCCGGCGATCAACACCACGCGGGCGTCGCGGAAGACGTCGCTGTTGCTCTGGGAGAGGAACGGCAGCTGGGTGGCGACCAGATAGGCCGCGATGAGCCCCCCGAGCATGGCAAGCCCGCCGAGATAGGGGACCGGCTCGTCGTGCACGTCCCGGTCGCGCACCGCCGCCGTCGCGCCGGTGCGGACGGCGATCTCCCGGGCGATCACCGTGAGGAGATAGGTCGTCGCCGCCGCGACGAGGAAGACGAGGAGGTATTCGCGCATGCTCAGCCCTCGTCGATGACCGTCAGGTCGTGGACCGCCAGGATCTCGTCGAGGGTGGCGACGGTCAGCACGCCCTCGCGCAGGATGCGGGGACGGTCCATCGTCACGTCGAGGATGGTGGAAGGGGTCTCCCCCGGGCTGTCGCCGGCATCGACGATGACCTCCACCGACTCCCCCAGCATCTCCTCGGCGGCCGCGGCCGAGGTCGCCGCGGGACGGCCCGTCGAGTTGGCCGAGCTGACCGCCAGCGGTCCGGTGCGCCGCAGGATCTCCAGCGCCACCTCGTGGTCGGGCATGCGTACGGCGACCGTTCCGCGGGTGTCGCCGAGGTCCCACCGCAGCGACGGCTGCTCGCGACCGATCAGCGTCAACGGTCCGGGCCAGCAGTGCTCGATGAGGGTGCGGGCATAGTCCGGCAGACCGGTCACGAGCGCGTCGACCGTGCCGGCGTCGCCGATGAGGACCGGTGGCGGCATGTTGCGGCCCCGGCCCTTGGCCTCGAGCAGCCGGGCGACGGCCTCGGGATCGAAGGCGTCGGCGCCGACGCCATAGACGGTGTCGGTCGGCAGCACGACGAGCCGCCCCTTGCTGATCGCACCGGCGACGGCCTCGACGGCCTCGGTGCGCTCCTCGGGGGTGCCGGTCGGCAGGACAGCACTCACGCGGGCCTCCTCATGGGTTCATCGTGCCAGCCGGGCCGTCACGAAGCGTGGCCGGCCGGCCAGGTCGAGATGGTCGGTCACCTCGCGCCAGCGCCCGGTGGCTGCGAAGACGGCCGGGGCGGCCTCGCCCTGCGCGTCGGCGTGCTCGGCGCCGACGACACCGTGCGGCTTGAGCAGCAGGGCGGCCCGCCGTTCGAGCACGCGCATCGCGTCGAGCCCGTCGTCCCCGGAGAACAGCGCGAGCTGAGGATCGTGGTCGCGTGCCTCGGGCGCGACCGACTCCCAGGCGTCCAGCGGGATGTAGGGCGGGTTGCAGGTGACCACGTCGACGGTGCCGAGCAGGTCGTCGAACGCGTCCCTCATGTCGCCGAGTCGCAGCTCGACTCCCGTGCCCGCGAGGTTGCGCGCGGCCCAGTCGTGGGCCGGCTCGTCGAGCTCGACGGCGAACACCCGAGCGCCCGGCACCTCGTCGGCGACGGCCCGGGCGATGGCGCCCGACCCGGTGCAGAGGTCGACGACGACGGGGTCGGCGAGGGCCGAGGCGTGCTCGATGGCCCAGCCGGCCAGCAGCTCGGTCTCCGGGCGTGGCACGAACACGCCGGGGCCGACGGCGAGCTCGACGCGGCGGAAGGCGGCGGTGCCGGTGAGGTGCTGGAGCGGCTCGCGCGCGGCCCGCCGTTCGACCAGGCCGGCGTAGCGCTCGGCCTGCACGGCGGGCACGTCGTCAAGGGTGAGAAGCCCGCCGCGGGTGGTGCCGAGGACGTGGGCGAGGAGCTCGTCGGCGTCCCACTCGGGCGAGGCAACGCCGGCGTCGCGGAGCCGTCGGGCCGCCCGGCGGCGGAGCGCACCGGCCCCGCTCATCAGGACTCCAGCGCGTCGAGCCGGGAGGCGAGGTCGGCCTCGACGCAGGACTGGAGGACCGGGCCGAGGTCGCCGTCGAGGACCTGGTCGAGGTTGTAGGACTTGTAGCCGGTGCGGTGGTCGGAGATCCGGTTCTCGGGGTAGTTGTAGGTCCGGATCCGCTCGGACCGGTCGACGGTACGGACCTGGCTGCGACGGGCCTCGCTGGCCTCGGCGTCGGCAGCCTCCTGGGCAGCGGCGAGCAGCCGCGACCGGAGGATCCGCAGCGCCTGCTCCTTGTTCTGCAGCTGGCTCTTCTCGTTCTGGCAG
>JAGQUE010000217.1 GCA_020438665.1 Nocardioidaceae bacterium
ACCTGCAGTACCTCTGGCTGCCGCTGTCGCACTCGTTCGGCAAGATGCTCGCGGCCGTGCAGCTCCAGGTCGGCTTCGCCTCGGTGGTCGACGGCCGGATCGACAAGATCGTCGACAACCTCGCCGTCGTCCAGCCCACCTTCATGGCGGGTCCCCCCCGGATCTTCGAGAAGATCCACGGGAGGATCGTCCAGACCGTCCGCGAGGAGGGTGGCCTCAGGGGCGTCCTCTTCTCCTGGGCGTTCGGGGTCAGCGAGCGTGTCGCGCAGGCCACCGCCGAGGGGCGCGCACCCAGCCGGTTCCTCGCGCTGCAGAGCTCTCTCGCCGACCGCTTCGTGCTCGCCAAGATCCGGGCCCGGCTCGGTGGCCGGATGAGGTTCATGGTGTCCGGGAGCGCGGCGCTCTCCCCCGACGTCGCTGCTTGGTTCGGCCTGGCGGGAATGACCCTGATCGAGGGCTACGGGCTGACCGAGACTGGCGGCGGGGCCTGCATCGGCGATCCCGAGACGCCCGTCCCGGGTGCGGTCGGGCCGCCGCTGATCGGCTCCGAGCTCAAGATCGCGGACGACGGCGAGATCCTGCTCCGCGGCCCTCTCGTGATGCGTGGCTACCACCATCTCCCCGACGCCACGGCGGAGGTTCTCGACGCCGACGGTTGGTTCGCCACCGGAGACATCGGCAGCCTCGACGAGCACGGTCGTCTGAGCGTCACCGACCGCAAGAAGGACCTCATCAAGACCTCCGGCGGCAAGTTCATCGCACCCCAGCCGATCGAGGCCCAGTTCAAGGCCGTCTGCCCCCTGGCCAGTCACATGGTCGTCCACGCCGAGCGCCGCAACTACGCGACGGCGCTGGTCGCGCTGGACCCCGATGCACTGTCCCAGTGGGGTCGCGCCCAGAACCTGCCGGCCACGGAGTTCCGGCAGCTGGCTGCCGACCCCGCCGTGCGTGACTACGTCGACGCGTGCATCGGACTGCTCAACGCCCAGCTGAACCGGTGGGAGACCATCAAGGACTTCCGGATCCTCGACCACGACCTGTCGGTCGACGACGACGAGCTGACGCCGAGCATGAAGATCAAGCGCCGGACGATCGAGGCGAAGTTCGGGGAGCTGCTCGACTCGATGTACGCCGCGACGTAGCACGGCGAGCCGGGCGGCGGTGACCTCGTCGCTGTTCGGCGTGGTCCGGCCGATCAGGCCAGGACGGTGGCCTTGTCGATCGCGGTGATGAGCGGCAGCGCCCACGCGAATGCCGTCGCTGCGACGGGGTCCACGTCACCGGGCGGGATGGCGTCGCCGGCATCGAGGGCGACCTGGTAGTCGGCCGCGGCACTCACCAGGGCTCCGACCGGTCCCAAGCGGTGGAAGGCTGCGGCGCCCAGCTCCGGGTCCACGTCGACGTTGCGGCCGATCTCGGCGATGGGGATGCCCAGCAGCCGGTCCAGGGCCGAGAGCAGTCCGGCGGTGAAGGCGAACCCGACGTCGATCCCGTGCGGCGCTGCGAGCAGCGCGCACATCCGCGCACGGACCAGGGCCACGATGAGTGCGTCCGTCCGGCTGCTGTCCGCGCTCCGACCGAGGACGGCGAGCGCCGCCCACTGGCGGAGCCGTCGCGTGCCCATGACGACCAGGGCCTCGCGCACGCTGAGCACCTGGCGGCGCAGTCCGCCGCCGGCGCCGAGGGACGCCTCGTGCAGCACCTGGACCACGAGGGCCGGCTCGTGCTCGAGGATCTCCTCGACGCGGGCGAAGTCCACCTCCTCGTCCAGCAGCTCGCTGGCCAGCTGCACCTGACCGAGGGCAGACGGAGCCAGCGCGGCGCGCCTAACCACCGGTGGCCGCTGGACGGCGGGGCCGTGCAGGAGCTCGAAGCCGGCGGCGGCGGCCCAGGCCAGGTCGTCATCGGTCCGGCACCGGGCGGCCATCAGCGTGACGCCGTACGGCCGGCACCGGGCGACCAGGGCCTCGGCCTGCTCGCGGGGCGTGCCCGAGAGGTCGATCTCGACGAAGGCGGCGAGCTCCAGCAGCGACTCGAGGCCGGGATGCCACTCACACAGCTCCACGGCGAGCGCGTAGCCGTGCCGGGTCAGCTCGCGGCAGCGGTCGACGGCCTCGGCGTCCACGCTCAGCTCCGCGGGGATCTCGAGCGTCGCGCGGCGGACCGCGGGCTCGATCGGCTCGTCGCCGCCGAGCAGGCTCGACCAGGGGGTGCACAGGAGCAGCGGGTCACCCGCGAAGCCGTCCACGACGAGCGACGGGTCGCCGAGCAGGGCGGGCAGGCTGAGCGGCTCCTCGGCCCGGACCCCCGCTTTCCCCGCGTCGGCCGTCGGCCGACGCAACAGGCGGAACCCCACGATCTTGTCGTCGAGCCCGATGACCGGCTGCCTCGCGACCACATACTCCATGGCCATTCCATCGGCCCTCTCGGCCGGGACCTGAGCCTT
>JAGQUE010000218.1 GCA_020438665.1 Nocardioidaceae bacterium
GTCGACCCGCTGGAGATCCGGGAGCGCAACTGGATCAAACACGAGGAGTTCCCCTTCACCACCGTCGCGGGCCTGACCTACGACTCGGGCAACTACGAGGCGGCGACGGCGAAGGCCAAGGAGCTCTTCGGCTATGACGCGCTCCGCGCCGAGCAGGCCGAGCGTCGGGCCCGTGGCGACAAGGTCCAGCTGGGCATCGGCGTCTCGACGTTCACCGAGATGTGCGGCCTCGCCCCCAGCCGGGTGCTGGGGTCGCTCTCCTATGGCGCCGGCGGCTGGGAGCACGCCTCGATCCGGATGACCGCCCTCGGCAAGGTCGAGGTCGTCACCGGTGCGAGCGCCCACGGCCAGGGCCACGAGACGGCGTTCAGCCAGATCGTCGCCGACCGGCTCGGCGTGCCGTTCGAGGACGTCGAGGTCCTCCATGGTGACACCCAGGTGTCGCCGCGCGGTCTCGACACCTATGGCTCCCGGTCCCTGGTGGTCGGTGGCGAGGCGCTGGTCCGGGCGTGCGACAAGGTCATCGAGAAGGCCCGCCCGCTGGCGGCCCACCTCCTCGAGGCCTCCGTCGACGACCTGGAGTTCAAGAACGGCACCTTCACGGTCAAGGGCACCGACCAGGGCAAGTCGATGGCCGAGCTGGCGCTGGCGACGTTCGCCGGCCACAACTACCCCGACGGCGCCGAGCTGGGGCTCGACGCCGACGCGACGTTCGACCCGGAGAACTTCAACTACCCCCACGGCACCCACCTGTGCGCCATGGAGATCGACACCGAGACCGGCCAGAGCAGGATGCGCAAGTACACCTGCGTGGACGACATCGGCAACATCATCAACCCGCTCATCGTCGAGGGGCAGGTCCACGGCGGCCTGGTCCAGGGCATCGCACAGGCGTTGTGGGAGGAGGCGGTCTACGACGACAGCGGCACGCTGGTGTCGGGCTCGTTCGTCGACTACCTGCTGCCCACGGCGGCCGACACGATCTCCTTCGAGGTCGACCACACCACCAGCCCGGCGACGAGCAACACGCTCGGCACCAAGGGCGTGGGGGAGGCCGGCACCATCGCCTCGACCCCGGCGGTCGTCAACGCGGTGATCGACGCCATCCGGCACTACGGCGTCAACGACATCCAGATGCCCTGCACCCCCCAGCGGGTGTGGAACGCCATCAACGGCGCCGGTGGGGGCGGGTCCGCCGCCGAGCCCGACGCCGCGATGCCCCACTTCGACCAGAACGAGGGAGGTGCCGAGTGATCCCGGCACAGTTCGACTACGTGGCCCCCGCCTCGGTGGAGGAGGCCCTGGCCGCGCTCGCCGAGCACGGCGACGAGGCCAAGATCATCGCCGGCGGGCAGAGCCTGCTTCCGGTGCTCCGCATGCGGCTCAACGCTCCTGAGATGGTCATCGACCTCGGCCGGATCGACTCGCTGCGGGGCATCCGCGACGACGGTGACGCGATCGTGATCGGGGCGATGACCACCCACCACGAGGTCCGTGACAGCGACCTGGTCCAGCAGCACGCGCTGCTGCTCGCCAAGGCCGCGGCGACGGTCGCCGACTCCCAGATCCGCCACCGCGGCACCCTGGGTGGGGCCGTGGCCCACGCCGACCCCGCGGGCGACCTCGGGGCTCCCTGTCGGGCGCTGGACGCCCAGTTCGTGGTGCAGGGTCCCGGTGGGTCCCGGACGGTCGCGGCCGACGACTTCTTCGTCGACCTCTTCGAGACCGCCATCGGCGAGGACGAGATCCTCACCGCGATCCGGATCCCCAAGCACACCGGCTGGAGTGCTCACTACGAGAAGTTCGTGCGGGTGGCGCACCAGTGGCCGATCGTGGCCGTGGCCGCGACCGTTCGGATGGACGGCGACGTGATCGCCGAGGCCCGGGTCGGGCTCACCAACATGGGCTCGACGCCGCTGCGGGCGCGCGGGGTGGAGTCGGCGCTCGCCGGCGCCAACCCCACCGCGGAGGCGGTCGGTGCGGCCGCGGCGGCGGCCGCCGACGGAACCAACCCGCCGTCGGACCTCAACGGCGACGCCGCCTATCGCGAGCATCTCGCGCGGGTGCTCACCCGTCGAGCCGTCTTGGCGGCTGTGGGAGCCTGATCGGATGGACCTGACCCATCGTTTCCGAGTCCCCACCCACGTCGCCGAGGCCTGGGACCACTTCCAGGACCTCGCCGCGGTCGCCGAGTGCTTCCCCGGCGCCCAGGTCACGTCGGTGGACGGGGACTCCTTCTCGGGCACGGTGAAGGTGAAGCTGGGCCCGATCGCCCTGCAATACAACGGGTCGGGCACCTTCCTCGAGAAGGACGAGGCGGGCCACCGCTTCGTCGTCGAGGCCAAGGGCAAGGACAAGCGCGGCAACGGCACCGCCGGTGCCACGGTCACGGTGACCATGACGCCGGCGGACGCCGGGTCGACCGACATCGAGGTCCTGACGGACCTGTCGGTGACCGGCAAGCCGGCGCAGTTCGGTCGCGGCGTCATGCAGGACGTGTCCGACAAGCTGCTCGGACAGTTCGTCGCCTGCCTGGAGCAGCGGCTCGCCACGGCGGAGGCCGAGGACGCCGCCGCCGAGGCGAGCGCTCCGGCGCCGCTGGCGGCCACCGACGCCCCGGCTGAGGATGCCGGGCGGGCCGAGGCCCCGGCGGCGGCACCATCGCCGCCCGCGGCCGAGGAGCCCAAGGTCCACCACCCACTGCCGCATCCGCCGGCCCACGAGGAGGCCATCGACCTCGGGTCGACGGTGCTGCCGATCCTCGCCAAGGCCTATTGGAAGCAGGCCGTCGGCGCCGTCCTCGCCCTCCTGGTGCTCCGCCGGCTCTTCCGTCGACGCTGATCCACACGCGCACCCTCATCGGGGCTGGTCGTTGCGGCGGCCAGCCCCGATGACGTCCTGGGTGATATCCCCGTGCGACGGGTCGCGGAGCGCTAGTCTCGCGCCATGGTCCGGTGGGTGGTGCGCCTCGTCGGCCTCGGCATCCTCCTGGCGGCCGTGACCCTTCCCGGGGTCATCGGCTCGGTCGGCTCCGACATCGCCCCGGCCTACGAAGAGACGACGATCAGCAAGTACGTCGCCTCGTTCGACCTCGACGACCGGGGCGACCTGACCGTCACCGAGCGGTTGACGGTGACCTTCCCCTACAACGGCAAGCACGGCATCTTCCGCTTCTGGGACCTCGACGACCCCAATGACACCAGCGCTCGCCGGGTGCCGGCCCAGATCGCAGTGACCCGCGACGGCCACGAGGAGCCGTTCAGCCTGTCGTGGGAGAACGGTCGCCGCTATCGCGTCGCCAAGATCGGTGACCCCGACGTGCTGATCCCGCCGGGTGACCACGTCTATGTGCTGACCTATCGGATCGACGGCGTGCTCCTCAAGGGTCCGGACTCCGACACGTCGAGCTTCTATTGGAACCTCGTCCCCGGCGGCTGGCAGCAGTCGATCACGCGCGCGTCGCTGACCGTCGACCTGCCGGTGGAGGCCGGCGAGGTCCAGTGCGCCGTCGGCACGGGCGCCACCGACGGCTGCGACGTCAGCGGCGAGGACAGTCGGACGCTGACCGTCCGCGCGTCCGACCTGCCGCCCCGCACCCCCGTCACGCTCCGCACCGACCTGGCCATGGCGACACCGCCGGCGGGCCATGACGTGCCCTGGCCGCGCGGCCTCGACAGCGTGCTCGGCGCGTCCACCTCGGGTGCGCTCCTCCTTCTCGCTGCCGCCCTCGGCCTCGGATTCGTCGGCTGGCTGATCAGCCGCAGCACCCACGAGCCGACCCCGCCGTTCCCCTTGATGTATGCCCCGCCCGACGGACTCGGGCCGGCCCAGGCCCAATACATCCTGACCGAGTCGGTTGACAAGGAGGGCTTCGTCGCGTCGATCATGCACGCCGCCGAGCATGGCGCGGTGAACCTGCAGCGCGACGCCGCCGGGTGGACCCTCACCGACAGCAGCGGGGCCGCCGGCTGGGCCGGGCTGGATACCGCGACCCGTCAGGTGGCCGGACTGCTCAGCGGCCCTGGGGCGTCGTTCCGGGCCGGCCGCGAGAGCGTCTCGGCGGGCAAGACCCTGCAGAGCGAGCTCGCGCAGCACGAGACGGCGGTCAAGGCCTGGGCCCGGCGGGAGGGCTACCTCACCACGGCGGGCCTGGGCTCGTGGGCGGCGCTGCTGGTGCTGGGCGCGATCGGGCTGGCCGGCTTCTTGATCTTCACGCCCGTCAACGGCATGCGCGGCTATGCGCTCGCGCCGGGCATGTTCGCCCTCGGCGGGATCGAGGTGTTCGCGGTCGGCGCGAGCACCAAGCGGACGACCACCGGCCGCGACCTGTGGTCGCGCATCGGCGGCTTCCGGCGCATCCTGTCGACCCCGTCGGCGGTCGACCGCTTCGACTTCTCCGGTCGCCAGGAGCTCTACACGGCCTACCTCCCCTGGGCGGTCGCGTTCGGCTGCGCGGAGGAGTGGGCCGCCAAGTACCGCGCCGAGGTGGGCGCCGAACCCCCGACCCCGGGCTACTTCGGCCCCTATGTCGGTGGCTACGGCGGCGACCCGACCGCCGGCCTGATCAACGACTTCTCCAGCACCGTCAACGCGGCGATCTCCGCCTATCAGGCCACCCAGAGCTCCTCGAGCAGCGGGGGTGGCGGCGGCTTCTCCGGCGGCGGTGGCGGCGGCGG
>JAGQUE010000219.1 GCA_020438665.1 Nocardioidaceae bacterium
CGAGCCGGCGTCGCATGCCGCCGGAATAGGTCGCTACCCGACGCCCTGCGGCGTCGGTGAGTGAGAAGCGCGTGAGCAGCTCATCGGCGACGGGGCCCGGATCGGGGAGGTGGCGCAGGCGGCCCATCAGGACGAGGTTCTCGCGTCCGGTCAGGACCTCGTCGACGGCGGCGAACTGTCCGGTCAGGCTGAGCGACTGCCGCACCTCCCGGCCCTGGGTGGCGACGTCGAAGCCGTTGACGTGAGCCACCCCGCCGTCCGCCCGGAGCAGCGTGGACAGGATGCGGATGACGGTCGTCTTGCCGGCGCCGTTGGAGCCGAGCAAGGCGACGATGCTGCCGCGGGGGACGTCGAGGTCGACCCCTCGCAGCACGCTCACCTCGCCGTAGGCGTGCTGCAGGCCGGACACGTGGATGGCGGCATCGACGGTCATGACGATTCTCCGTCGGCGGCCCGGTCGATGGCACGGGTGAGCCGCTCGCGTTCCTTGTCGATCCAGCGCTTCCCCGTATAGGCGGCCGCGAAGGTCTCGGCGAAGTCGACCGGGTCGTCCCCGACGATCGCGCGGACCGGGGTCCCGTCGGCGGCGGCCCGCTCCCACAGGTCGGCGTGGTCGCCGAACATCCCGACGAGCGTGTCGCCGTCGGTGACACCGCCGGCGTACATCAGATAGCGGTTCAGCGCCTGGGCCGCGGTGCGGTAGGGCTCGGGCAGCGCGGCGATGCGCTTGACGTCCTGACGGTATTGCTTCTTCTGCTCGAGTGGTCCGGTGACCAGCTCGATCCACTTCGCGGCCATGGCTCAGCGGCCTCCTTCGCGGAGCTCGTCGATGCGTTCTGCGAGGAAGCTCCAGGTCCTCCAGAACTCTTCGAGGGAGGCGTGCCCCGCCGCGTTGAGCGAATAGACCTTGCGCGGCGGCCCCTTCTCCGACGGCACCTTCTCAACGTCGACGAGGCCGCGTTGCTCGATGCGCACCAGGAGGGCATAGACGGTGCCCTCGGCGATGTCGGTGAACCCCTTGTCGCGCAGGGACGCGGTGATCTCATAGCCGTAGGCGGGCCGCAGCGCGAGGATCGCGAGCACGATCCCCTCGAGCGTCCCCTTGAGCATCTCGGTGGCCTGCTTGCCCATGGCGGGGGTCCTCCTCCCTTGCTACTCAGTGACAATGACTACTGGTAGATAGTAACGCTTAGTAGCAAGAAGGCAAGCGGTTCCGGCGCTGACTTCCCGGACGGGGTTCCTCAGGTCGCCGCGGGCGTCGCCGATGCACTGGTTGCGGTCCTCCGCGACCGCTGGGAACAGTCGTGTCAGGAGTAGTGCCGATGGTGAGTCTCACCGCGTGGGCGAAGCCGCGCCGGGCTACGTCGTCCCTCCTGGCCACCGGCGCGGACAGCGAACGCCAGCTCGTCGAACGGACCTTGGGCCGGCTGGAGAAGCTGGCAGGCGTCGAGCCACAGGATGAACCGACCACCTTCGCGGAGCTTGCCAGCCGCGTCGAGGACGCCCTGCAGGCCATCGAGGGCGGTGGCTCGACGGCCGTGGACCTGAGCGGGGTCGGTGACCTCGGGTCGGTGGTGGCCGCCGTCGCCGAGCTGCGCCAGATCAGTGCCGAGCAGTCCGACTTCCTGCAGGAGGCCAGCAGGGCCGCCGACCGGATGCAGGGCTCGATCGTGGAGAACTCCCGGCTGGCACAGAGCGCCGCCGAGGTGGCCACCGAGCTGGGCACGCTGACCGACAAGCGGACCGCCGAGATCGAGTCGGTCGTGTCCCGCCTGCAGACCCGGGCCGAGCAGGCCGGCGAGTCACTCGCCCACGTCTTCGACGTGAGTGACTCCAGCGGCGAGATCGCCCGGATGGCCGGAGCGATCGACGGCATCGCCCAGCAAACCAAGATCCTCGCGCTCAACGCGGCCGTGTCGGCCACGCGGGCCGGCGAGCACGGGCTGGAGTTCGCCGTCATCTCACGCGAGATCCGGCGGCTGGCCACCAGCGCCGCCGAGGCCGCGGGCGACATCACCCGCGTCATCGGCGACTTCGAGACCAAGACCAAGGGTGCGGCCGACGCGATGCAGCAGATCGACGTCGGGCTCGAGGACGTCGACCATGCAGGCGTCTCGCTCCACGGCATCGCGTCCGACACCGGACGGCTCATCGCGGCCGTCGACCAGATCAGTGACCACAGTCGTGCCCAGTCGGCAGCAACGTCCGACGTGCTGTTCGGGATCGACGCGGCCGTGCTCACCGGCGAGCAGCTGGTGGAGAGCCTCCAACGCGTCGCCGACTTCATCGACAGCCTGCGCGGGTCCACCGGGCAGCAAGCCGCCGGAGCGGCGGCCACAACGGAAGGGAAATGACCATGGCCATCGCCTGGAACGAGCGCCTGATGAGCACCGGCGACCCGGAGATCGACGACCAGCACCGCAAGCTGATCGACAAGCTGAACGGCCTGTTCGCCGCGCTCGAGTCGGGCGCCCCGGACGCCGAGGTCAAGAGCATGCTCAAGTTCGTCGGCGAGTACACCTCGTGGCACTTCGGTGCCGAGGAGAGCTGCATGGCCAAGCACCAGTGCCCCGCGGCCGCCGCCAACAAGGCGGCCCACGCGCAGTTCCTGCAGACCTTCAAGGGCATCGCCGACAAGGTGGAGTCCGCGGGCGTCACCAACGCCCTGGCCCTGGAGACCCAGCAGGCCGTGAGCGACTGGGTGCGCAACCACATCATCAAGACCGACACCCAGCTGCGTCCCTGCCTCGCGCACTGACCCGCTGTGGGCTCGGCGGCTCCTCCCGTGGGCGGAGTCGGACGCGGCTGACCTCCTCCTGACGGCGCGAAGCTCTGGCCCGGCGGCGGAGGCGCCCGCCGGGGGTGGTCGGACAGCGTGGGGACATGACATCCGACGATGCGCTCCGGGCACTTCTGCGTGACCTGCTCGCCCCTGGGTCCTCCGCCAACTCCGCGCTCGACCGGCTGTTGGCCGACTATGCGACCTACCACCTGGTCTTCGTCGTACTCGCGGGCGCGCTCGTTCTCGGGTTGCTCGGGGCCGGGGGGTCGTTGCTCCGCCGATCCCGCAGGATGCGGACCGGGCCGGGAGCCGCGCATCCGTCGGCCCGGCGTACGTCGTTCGGGCTGGGCCTGGGCTGCGTCGGGACCGCCGCGCTGTTCGCCGTCCTGGTCGCCGCCAACGCCGGCAACGCGCTCGACCCGCGGCAGGGGTTCGGCGGGGCGGTCGCCGAGATCCGCCCGTCGGTGGTCGGGACGACGCGGGCCGCGGAGCAGGACGCCTTCGCCGGTTGGCTGAGATCGGGGGGCGAGCGTCTGCCCGCCCGGGTGCGTGGTGTTGTCGAACGTCGGGTCGCGTGGCAGGCCCCCAAGGCGGTCGGCTCGGCCCTGCTGTTCGGCGTCTCGGTCTGGCTGACGGTCCGGCTCTGGCGACGGCTGATCGAGCCTGACCGAGCGCTCGTGGGCCGCCGGGCCCGGCTCAGCGCGGCCGTGGCCTCGTCGGGGGCCAGTCTCGTCCTGATGGCCATGACGATCGGCAACACCCAGGGCGCCGTGGCACCGCTCGCAGCGACGCTGCTCTATGGCTGAGCCGGGTCGCCGCGGGGCCTAGTCCTCGATGACGTCGAGCCCCTGCTCACGCAGCCTGGCCAGGTTGTCGAGCATGGTCTGCAGCGCCTCGGGGCTGTGGCCCTCCCAGTCCTCGAGCTCCTCGACCACGCGCAGCGGGTGACGGCTGCGGTAGGACTCCGTCACGTTGCCGGGGAACTTCTTGTTGGTGACATTGGGATCGTCCTCGAAGGGACCGAGCGGCTCGACGACGTAGATGTGGCCGCGTCCCTCGACCCCGGCGAGGGCGGCGGCCAGCTGGGCGCCCCAGGCGGCCGTCTCGACCTTGGCGGTGAAGTAGATGTTGTTGGAGACCCGCCCGTCCTGGTAGTTCGAGCCCTTGCCGGGGGTGAGCTCTGCACCGGTCTCGAGGGCGAACCTCGTCCCATGGAAGAACGGTCCCGTCACGTGATCGCAGTGGTCGTAGGTCACCGGGATCCAGGGCGGCTGTTCGTCGGTCACCCCGCAAGTGTGCCGGGTGGGCCACGCGGCTGTCGGCTGTGATCGGCTGCGGTGCTGCTGCTTCACCAAGGTAGGTAGGTGAACCCGCACTGACCCAGGCGAGTTCACCGAGGTAAGTGCGGGTTCGCCTACCCACCCTGATGAACCGTCACGCCTCAGCCGCCGGCTGGCGGGCGCCACCGCGACGATCCGGACGCGCGCCCGGTGGCGGGATCACGACCAGCCGAACGACGTTCGGTCGGCCGAGGGAGGATCGCCACATGCTCACTCGCCACGGGACCATGATCACCGACCGCCCTGAACGCTATGCCAAGCAGCTGGCCGGCCACTGGGCCCGCAAGGGCAGTGCCGGCGAGGAGGAGGGGGTGACGGTCATCCGGTTCGACACGGGGCAGGTGGTCGTCCTCCACGCCGAGCACGGTCTTCTCCGGATCGAAGCCTCGGTCCCCGACGGCGGGGACGCCGACGGCTTCGCCCAGGTCGTGGCGGAACACCTCCAACGGTTCGGCCAGCGAGATGAGCTCGAGGTGGCGTGGGCTGCCGGTGATGGTGACGGTTCATCAAGGTAGGAAGGCGAACCCTCACCTACCCAGCGGAGTTCACCGAGGTAGGTGCGGCTCCGCCTGCCTACCTTGATGAACCGTCACGCCCGACGCACCCCCCGAAGGTTCCTAAACGACCGTTCAACCGCGTAGCCTCCCGCCATGACGCCGTACGACGCGGGGGCGGGCACCGCATTCCCGGTGGAGCCGCTGTCACCCGACGACCTCGACAAGGTGCACGCCCAGGCGATGCGGCTGCTCTCCGACGTCGGGACGGAGGTGCACGACGACGAGATGCTCCAGCGGCTGCGAGCCGCCGGGCAGCGGGTCGACGACACCCGCGTCCGGTGGGACCCCGACTGGGTCCTCGACCAGCTCCGTCTGGCCCCGAGTGGCTTCACGCTGACCGGCCGCAACCCCGAGCGCTCGGTCCGGATCGGCGGCGGAAGCCTCGTGCACGTCCCCGTGGGCGGTCCGCCGTTCGCGCACGACGAGGAGCGCGGCCGACGGGACGGGTCCATCGCCGACCACATCGAGCTCGTCAAGCTGGAGCACGCATCCGACCGGCTCCAGGTCCTGCAGAGCGGGACCGTCGAGGCCCAGGACCTCGACGCGGACCACCGGCACCTCCAGATGGACTACTCCATCCTGCGCTGGAGCGACCGCCCCTACATCGTCTATGGCTCCAGCGGCCCCAAGGCGCGGGACGGGTTCGAGCTCGCGGCACTGGCCTCGGGCGGCCGCGACCGGCTGGCCGAGCACCCGATGACGCTGGGCATCGTCAACCCCAACTCACCCCTCGTCTGGGACGGCCTCATGGTCGGCCAGCTCGCCGCCTGCGCCGACTATGCCCAGCCGGTGGCGATCACGCCGTTCCTGCTCGCCGGTGCGTCGGCACCGGTGACACTGGCGGCGGGGCTGTCGTTGTTGGTGGCGGAGACCCTGTCGGGCGTCGCCATGGCTCAGCTCGTCCGACCGGGGGCGCCGTGCATCCTCGGCACCTTCGTGACGGGCGTCGACATGAGGTCGGGCGGGCCGTCGCTCGGGCTCCCCGAGTTCGTGCTGGCCACGCTGGCGGGTGGCCAGATCGCGCGCCGCTACGGGCTGCCGCTGCGTGGGGGCGGCGGGCTGTGCTCCGGCATCCCGCTCGACGCCCAGTCGGCCACCGAGACCGCGATGTCGCTGTGGGCCACCCACCTCGCCGGCTGCGACCTCGTCGTCCACGCCGCCGGCTGGCTCGAGGGCGGCCTGGTGGCGTCCTACGAGAAGCTGGCGCTGGACCTCGAGGTGCTCCGCATGTTCGACCGGATGCGGCAGGGGATCGTCGTCGACGACGACACGCTGGCCTTCGACGCCATCGCCGAGACCGGGCCCGGCGGCCTCTTCCTGGCTCACGACCACACCCTGGAGCGCTTCCGCACCGAGGCGTTCATGAGCCCGCTTTTCCGCTCCAACGCCTTCCCGACCTGGACCAAGCAGGGAGCGCCCAGCGCCGAGCACATCGCTGCGGGCGAGTGGCACCGGCTGCTCGAGTCCTATGTCGACCCCGGCATCGACGAGGGCCTCGACCAGGCGCTCACCGAGCTTGTCGAACGGCGTACGGCGGAGCTGCTCGCCTGATCCGTCGGGCTGTCGCCCCTGCCCCCGGAGAGACCGTGGCAGAAATCTCTGCGCGATCGACTCATGCCCCCAGCTCGGATCGGGCACGGAGCAGGTGAACTGTCGTCGATCAGATGAGGCACCCATGCTGACCATGACCCCCAATGCCACCGCCATCGTCAACGAGATCTGCGCCCAGGAGGGCCTCGGTGACGGTGCCGGGCTGCGGATCTCCTCCGACGAGGCGCCCCAGCCCAACCTCGAGCTGTCCACCACCACCCAGGCCGAGCCTGGCGACCAGGTGGTCGAGCAGGAGGGCGCGTCGGTCTATCTCGACGAGACCGCGGCCGCCATGCTCGACGACAAGGTCCTCGACGCCGTCCTGGACGACACCGGCCGGGTGGAGTTCCGGATCGGGCTCCAGGGCTAGGCCGGGCCCATGCATGCGTCGGGCCCGAGCGGGTACCTCCCCAATTGCGGCCCGACGGACCGAGTCGGCCCGAACGAGGGAGGACCGTGATGAAGAAGCTGCTGCTGTTGGGTGGCCTCGCCATGGGCTATCTGCTGGGCACCCGCGCCGGACGGCGCCGCTATGAACAGATCAAGCACATCGCCACGCGCGTTGTCGAGGACCCGCGGGTCCAGGAGACGACCCACCAGGCCGCGGACCTGGCCATGGCCACCGCACACCAGGCCGCCGAGGCGGCCCGCGAGCAGGCTCCCGTGATCAAGGAGCGCCTCGGCGAGGCGGCCGACAAGGTCAAGCAGGGCGTCAACCGCTCCTGATCGCCACCGTCATCGCACCAGCAATCCAAGGAGGACCTATGGGACTCGGAGACCAGGCCAAGCACACGATGGAAGACCTCGGCGGCAAGGCCAAGGAGGCCACCGGCGATGCCACCGACAACGAGGACCTGAAGGCCGAAGGCGAGGCCGACCAGACCAAGGCGTCGTTCAAGGACGCCGCTGACAAGGTCAAGGACGGGCTGCGCGACGTCAACAAGGGCCTGCACTGAGCTGTGACCCGGGCCCGAACCCGGGTCATCGAAGAGTGGCGTGCGCCGGGCGGAACCGAGAAACCGCCCAGCGCACGCCACTCGCACGTCCCGGTCGGCTCACCGTGTGGTGCCGCCGTTCTTCCTCGGTGACGGGCTGGCGTTGAGGGTGAGGCCGCGAAGATCAGCAGCAAGGATCAGGTGGCGAAACCATCGGCGGGATGGGGTCGGCGACGGCATCCGTCGCTGACCCGACCGGAGGGCCGTCGGCGGCCTGTTCACAGTCCGTCGGCGTGGCTACGGTGGGCGGGTCGCCACACCCGGGAGGTCGCATGGCCCACTCACGAGCCTTCGCCGCCGTGCTGGCGGCCGCGCTGATGCTGGCGGTGCCCGCCCCGGCCTCGGCCGGTGGTGTCGACCCGTCCCGGCCCAAGGTCGCACCGTCGGCACGCACCCCGGTGGTCGGCCACGTGGGACGTCCGCTCGACCCGGCCGACCCGACCGGGCGCACGGTCCAGGTCGGCTATGAGCTCTATCCCGCCACCGACGGTCCGTCGCGCGGCACCGTGCTGGCGATCGAGGGCGGCCCGGGCTATGCGACGACCGACAGCCGTGACTACTACCTCGACCTGTTCGGGCCCTTGCTGGGCCATCGCGACCTGCTGCTGATCGACGCTCGCGGCACCGGGACCTCCGGGGCGATCCGATGCCCGGAGCTCCAGTCCTACCAGGGTCCCTACCTCCGGGCGGTTGCCGCCTGTGGCCGCCAGCTGGGCGATGCCAGCGACCTCTATGGCAGCGCCTTCGCCGCCGATGACTTCGTGGCCGTCCTCGACCGGCTCGGGATCGACCGGGTCGACGTCTATGGCGACTCCTATGGCACCTTCCTGGGCCAGACCTTCGCGATCCGTCATCCCGGCCGGGTGCGGACGGTGACCCTGGACGCGGCCTACCCGGTGGCGGGGCAGCACCCCTGGTATCCCGACCTCAACCGGGCGATGCGATCGGCGTTCCGCCTCGTCTGCGAGCGTGACCCCGCCTGCCAGGGCGCCCCGATCCGGCGGTTCCGACGGGCCGCCGACCTCCTGCGTCACCGGCCGCTGACCGGCAGCGCCTTCGACGCCGACGGCACCCGGCGCCGGGTCCGCGTCGACCCGGGCGAGCTCGCCTACGTGATGGGCGTCGCCACCTATGGCACCACCGTCTATCAGGAGCTCGACGCGGCCGTGCGTGCGTGGCGCCACGGCGACCCGGCTCCCCTCCTGCGCATCGCCGCCGAGCAGGGCTCCTACGGCTCGGCCGGACCGGTGCGCTCCTTCTCCGAGGGCGCCTATGTCTCCGTGATCTGCAACGACTACCCCCAGCTGTGGGACATCTCGGCGCCGCGCGCCGTCCGGCGCCAGCAGTACGACGCCAGGGTCGCGCGTCTGGAGCGCCGCCACCCCCATGTGTTCGCGCCGTTCACGGTCGATGACTGGCTCTCCTCGGACTGGACCGAATACTCCTCGTGTCGACCGTGGCCGTCGCCCAGCCACTGGGTGCCGCCGGTCGAGGAGCCGGTGGCCTATCCCGACGTGCCGGTGCTCGTGCTCGTCGGCGACCTCGACTCGATCACCTCGGCCGAGGGCGCCGGGATCGTCGCCGACCACTTCCCCTCGGCGCGGTTCGTCGAGGTCGCCAACGTCGGCCACGTCACCGCCCTAGCCGACTACGCCGGCTGCGCCTCGGTCGTCGTACGCCGCTTCGTGCGCACCCGCGACCCCGGTGACACCTCGTGCGCGCGCGACGCCAACCCGCGCGTGCGCCTCGTCGAGCGCTTCCCTCGCTCGTGGCGGGGGTTTGCCCTCCCAGCCGGTCGTGGACTCCGGAGCGACCGCCGGGTCGCGGCGGCCGCCGTCCACACGCTGGGCGACCTCTTCCCGCGCTGGTATGCCATGTACGGCGGTCGCGGCAAGGGCCTGCGAGGCGGCGGCTTCACCACGACCGGGCTGGTGCAGGTCGACTTCCGGCTGACCCGGATGCGGCTGGTGCGCGATCTCGCGGTCTCGGGCCACCTGCACTGGAGCCGCCCTGCCGGGACCGTTCGAGCCAAGGTCGTGCTGGGTGGCGGCCACACCGGCCGGCTCGTGGTGCGCTGGGACGATGCCGGTGGTCGTGCCACAGCCAGGGGACGCGTCGACGGGAGACCCGTGGCGATCAGGCTGGGCGCCCCGTGATCAGTCGACGTCCGCGGTCGACCTGGTCTCGGCCGTCACCGGCCAGCCGGGCGCCTGGCGGACGGTCAGCGTGCCGATCCGGGTGAGCTCGGGCCAGGTGTCGATGGTGGCCCACCCCTGCTCGTCGAACCCGTCGAAGTGCCGACGCATCACGATGGCGACGTTGCCGGTGCCGAGATAGGTCAACACGCTGTGCTGGCGCTGCCGATCGCCCAGCTCGCCCGGCTCACCCGCCCACGGCACCTGTGGCGGCTCGGTGTCGTCGCCGAGCCCGCTGACATCGACGCCCTCGGCGCAGCCGCGCTCGAGGTTGCGCGTCAGCACGTCGAGGGCGATGAGGGCGCTGGGCGAGTCGGAGGTGACGCAGCGGACGTCGGCGACGAACGGGCGGACCTGGTCGGTCGGGAAGGGCCGCAAGGAGTAGTAGCGCGACGCCTGGCCGGCGAGCTCGGCCGCCCAGACGGCCACACCCGCCACGCCGATGGCGGCGGCGACGCCGACGGGAAGCCAGCGCGCCGTGCGGCGGAAGGCGACGCGTCGCCGGGCGAGGAAGGCGATCCCGTCGACCGTCACCGCGGCGGCGG
This sequence comes from Nocardioidaceae bacterium, assembly GCA_020438665.1. The sequence continues at coordinate 10,005 of JAGQUE010000219.1, forward strand.
CGCCCAGGCTGATGGAGAACGCGGGCAGCACGAAGCCGGTATAGAACCCGAAGTAGGACGGACTCGCGAAGAGCACACCGAGCTGCACCAACGAGAGCACCACGAACATTCGAGCGGTGACGCGCCGCCAGGCCAGGCCGAGGATGACGGCGGCCACGACGGCGACCGCCAGCGAGGCGGCGAGCCGGGAGGTGCGACCGTCGAGATAGAGATCCAGGCCGGTGAGGTCGAGCCACCGCAGCACGATGCTCGAGCGCAGCCGGGGCCTCCCGAGCTGGTCGGCGACGATCGTGCTCCACATCGCGCCGGGGGCGAGCACGAAGAACGGCAGGCAGACCGCCGTGGTGCCGGCGACGGCCGAGGCGCTCACGCGTACGGCGGTGCGACCGCGCAGCTCCCAGGCCAGCCAGGCAAGGGTGACGATCACCGGGGCGATCGCCCAGATCTTCACCGCGGGGGCCAGTCCCAGGGCGAAGCCACCGACCACCTGTAGCGTCCGGCGCTCGCCCACCATGGGCGACGTCAGCAGCGCCCATCCCGTCAGGAGGCAGACGCTGACCAACGGCTCCAGCCGGGTCGTCGACTCAGTCAGCAGCAGCGCCGGCCACAGCGCATACCAGAGGCCGCTGAGGATCGCCGCGGGGCGGCCGAACCGTCGCGCGACGACGGCGACGAGAAGCGCGTTGGTGGCGCCGAGGAACCCCCAGGCCACTCGGGCCGCGCCCATGGCGGTGACGTCGCCGGTCCACCGGGCCAGCTCGGCGAACGGCAGCAGCGCCAGCATGATGCCGGGTGGGTGCACCATCCGGAACTCGCTGTAGGGGACGTGGCCGAACGACAGCGACGCCGAGGCGGCGTAATAGACGCCCTGGTCATAGCCGAACACGGTGTCGAGGCCGCCGGCGTGGATGATCGTGGCCACCCGCGCGGACAGGGCGACGGCGAACACGGCGGCATAGGGCGCCCACCGATTGACCCGGCTCAGCCGCAGGCTTCCCACGGTATCTCCTGGTCTCGGCTGGGGCGTGTCACGCGACGCGAGGGAGCCCGCTGGTGTCCGCTGGTCGGCCCCGGCCGGACGCGTCTATCCTCGGCGCTACCCCTGCTCAGGAGGCTAGCATCGACCGCCCATCCTTCGACGACCTCGGCATCGCCACCGCTCGGCTGTGGGCGACCCGCAGCCCCGACCCCAAGGTGCAGGTCGGCGCCTGCCTGCTGGACGCCTGGCACCGTGTCGTCGGTGTCGGCTACAACGGCCGCGCCGCGGGCGAGCCCAACGAGCGCGAGAGCCTCGACCAGGGCCACAGCGGCTTCATCCATGCCGAGGTCAATGCCCTGCTCGCGGCCAACTGGAACGGCGACGAGCACACGCTCTATGTCACCCACGAACCCTGCGCGACCTGTGCCCGCCTGATCATCAACTCCCGCCGGGTCCGCCGGGTGGTCTATGACCAGGCCTACACCGAGCTGGCCCGCGAGAGCAGCGGTCTGCCGAGCGGGGCAGCGATCCTGGGGGACGCCGGCATCACGGTCGATCACTGGCTGGTCTGACGGGCTCGGCCGCGCAGGGCCTCAGTCGTCGGGCTCGACCGAGGAGACCTCGACGACCGGCCCGACCTGAGCGCTGGTCACGACGTCAGGCGCGAGCCGGCCATGGACCCGGACCGGCCGGCCGAGCAACCGGTGGGCCGCCCCGAGGTCGCCGACGAGGTGATAGGTCGTGCCGTCTGCGGCGTGGAGCACCCACGGACCGCCTTCGACGTCGAGGCGCTGCAGTCGACCGCTGAAACGCCCCGACAAAGGACCAGGGAGGCCCCGGCGTGCGCCGGGACCTCCCTGGTCGTGAGTTGGATCTGCCACCCGGACTAGGGCGTGTCGACCGCGACCGTGGTCGGGGCCGGCATGCCGTCGGCGCCGGCATAGACGACCTGGCCGAGGTACTTGGTGCCTGCGGCCAGACCGGTGAACGACAGCGTCACGTCACCGGTGTCTCCGCTGGTAGCGGAGGCGGGGGCGGACACCGTCATGTTGCCGGAGTCACTGTCGGGAACCGACCACGAGAACAGCGTGAAGTCGGTCCCGTCGGGGCTGGCGGTGTTGAACCCGTGGATGAACACGTAGTAGTCACCCGGAGCCGGGTCGACCACGTCGACCGACTCCTCCGCGGTGCCACCGGCGCTCTGTCCGACGAAGTTGCCGTCGCCGTCGAACACATAGAGGTCCAGGTCATCGCTGCCGTGGCCCGACGTGTAGTCGTCGAACGTCGAGAACCTCGCCAGCGACGTCCCGGCCGGAACGGTCACCATCTCCAACGCCACACCCGTCGTGCCGTTGGGGTCGAAGGTGTCGGTCGGGTCGTCATCCACGTGGTCGGTGACGGTCTCGGCCGCGACGAGTCCCCGCGGGGTGGCGGAGAAGTCGCCGGAGTAGCCGAAGGTCACCGAGTAGGTGGTGTCCGTGCCGTCACTGCTGACCGTGCCCGGAGCCGACAGGGCCACCGGCTTGAGGACCACCGGGATGCGCACCGCATAGCGCGGCTTGTGCTTGGTGCTCTTCCAGCTCAGGTAGCCGCCGGTGTACTCGTTGAGCGCAGCGTCGGTCCGGGAGAACGTGACCGTGTAGGCCTTCGTATCGCCGGGCTTGATCGTCAGCTGCTTGGGGCTCACCGAGGCCTTGACACCGGACAGGCCGGTGACCGACGGGCGGAAGGTCCGCTTCCACTTCGACACGTTGGTGACATAGCGGGTCACGGTCTTGGAACCGGCCAGCGCGCTGACCGCGATCGACGGCCCGTTGAAGTCACTCGGGTCGGTCGAGTAGCCCGCTGCCTCGAGGGCGGCACAGGTGCTGGCACCCACGCCGTTGGTGGTCCCACAGAGGAAGGCCAGCCAGTCGTTGAAGCTGCTGTCGTAGACCAGACCGGGGTCGGCCGCCGAGTTGGGCTTGATGTGACCAGCACCCTGGCTGAAGATCACCGAGGTGTCGGTGTTCGGGCCGTCGAGGACGTCGTAGGCCGACGTCATCAGCGCCGACTTGATCGCCATCGGCGACCAGTCGGGGTGCTTGTCGCGCAGCAGCGCGGCCACACCGGCCACGTGCGGGGCCGACATCGACGTACCGCTCTCCAGGTTGAAGTCCTCACCGTTGATGGCCGGCGAGACCGCCGCCAGGATGTCCTGGCCGGGGGCCATCAGGTCGGGCTTGAGGATGTTGCCCTCCGCGGCGAGCGACGGGCCACGCGAGGAGAACGCCGCGGTGAACGGCGCCGGCGTGTTCAGGTCGATCGTCGCCTGGTTGATCGTCGCGGTCGCGCCCGGCGTCGCGGCGTAGGCCTCGACGGCGTCCAACGCGTCGACGTCCAGGTGCACGGTCGGCACGTAGTGGAGGTCGGCGTTGATGGAGTTGGCGGAGGTGTTGATCAGGATCATGCCGACACCACCGGCCTCCTGGACCGCGAGGCTCTTGTTGACGCGAGCGGTGACGCCGCGCTCGCACACGACGATCTTGCCGGCCACCAGAGCCGGGTCGAGGGCGAGCCCACCGTCGATGCTCGAGTAGCAGAGTCGGACCTCGTCGGGGTCGGCACCCGCGGCGCCGACGGCGGTGGAGTTGACCAGCGGCGCGGAGACGGCACTGGCCGCGATGGAGGCACCCTCGAAGCTGGTGCCGTCGCCCAGGTCGACCGAGCCGCTGACGCTGCGGTTGTGGGTGCCCGCCGCCACGGTGGTGATCCAGGGCGAGGGGTGTGCCACGGTCGACGCGGTCGGGCCGCTGTTGCCGGCGGACGCCGAGACGAACACGCCCGCGTCGGCGGCGAACAGGAACGACACCTCGACCGGGTCGAGGAAGTTGGTCTGCGAACCGCTGACGGAGTAGTTGATGACATCCACGCCGTCGGCCACGGCCTGGTCGACCGCCGCCATCAGGTCCGAGGTCGTCCCGGACGCGGTGTCACCGGACTCGGTGGACCACAGCGCCTTGTAGGCCGCGATCCGCGCGTGCGGGGCCATGCCGCTGATGGTCGAGCCGATGCCGGCCGCGGGGCCGGTCACGGGCACGCCGTTGTTGCCGCCGGAGGTGCTGGCGGTGTGGGTGCCGTGGGCGTTGTAGTCACGCGGGGAGTTGAACTCCCACGGCCGGCTCGCGTCGATTCCGGCGTCGCCGCCCTGGCCCGCGTTGAAGTAGCGGGCGCCGATGAGCTTGTTGTTGCAGTCGGCTGCCGTGAAGTCCTCGCCGGTCTCGCAGGCTCCGAGCCAGTCGGCGGGGGCGGGGGAGTAGACCTGCCTGCCCGTGGCCGAGGGGACGCCCCTGCGGTTGACGCGGTCGGAGAAGCTCAGCGACTCGGGCCAGATACCGGAGTCGATGACACCGATGACCACACCATCGCCGGCCTTCTTCTTGCCACCGAGCTGCTGCCACAGGCCGCCCTTGGCGTCCAGGCCGAGGAAGCTCGGGGTCGACGACGTGTCGATGGTGTAGGTCTTCTGCTTGCTGATCGCGAGCACGCCCTTGGTCTTGGCGAGCTCAGCGGCCTGCGCACCGGTCAGCTTCGCGGCGAAGCCGTTGAAGGAGTAGGTGTAGCGGTAGAGCGGCTTGGGGCTGCCGACCCGGTTGAGGACCGTGGTCTGCCGCTGCTTGAGATATTTGGTGTACTGCTTGACGCGAGGGGAGTGGACCGCCAGCTTCTTGCCGGCCGCCGGACTGGTGGCGCGCAAGCCGGCCGTACCGCCGTGGTAGGCGGCAGCAGGGTCGGCGATCATCTGCACGATGTAGATGCCGTCGGTGTAGGGGTTGGCTGCCTTCGGCTTGGCCGCACTCGCTGGACTTCCCGTGCTGACCGCACCGGCCAGCACGAGAGCCGCGGCACCTAGGGCCGCGGTGACCTGTCGTCGCATGTGGACTCCTTGTCAGGGATTGGCGCGACGGGGCCCGGGTTGTTGGCCCCACCTCGCGGACCTTAACGATTTCCTCAGGAAATGGGCACCCCCCGAACGGTGAAGACCGTGTTATGACCTTTGACAGGAAGGTCACCGGTGTCAAACCCGCACCCCCGGATGCGTGGGGCCGGTCGCCCCCGGCCACACTGGAAACCATGTCCACGCCGCCGAGCGACCCGGCCCCGGCCGTCTCCTGGGACGGCGTCCTGGCCGCCGCCGACGCGATCGCCGCCAGCCTGCCGCCGACCCCGGCATGGACCTATCCGCTGCTCGACGAGCTGGTCGGGGCCACGGTCGTGCTCAAACACGAGAACACCCAGCCGACCGGCGCCTTCAAGGTGCGCGGTGGGCTCGCGTTCGTCGCCCGCCTCGATCCGGCCGTGCGGCACCTGGTGACCGCCTCCACCGGCAACCACGCACAGTCGGTCGCCTATGCGGCCCGCTCGGCCGGGCTGCGCGCCACCGTGGTCATGCCCACCACCGCCCCCGCCAACAAGATCGCAGCCACTCGGGCCCTCGGCGCCGAGGTGGTCGTGGCAGGCCCGACGATGACCGAGGCCGTCGAGCACGCCCGAGTGCTCGCCGCCGACGGCGCAGGCCGCTTCGTCGACCCGGGCGGCGAGCCCGACATCCTCCACGGTCATGCCACCGTGTCCCTGGAGCTGCTGCGCGCCCACCCCGACCTGGAGGCACTCTATGTCCCGGTGGGGAGCGGCACGGGCGCTGCCGGGGCCTGCGTCGTCCGCGATGCCATCGCCCCGGGCTGTCGGGTCATCGCGGTGCAGTCGGCCCAGGCTCCCGCGGTCCATGACGCCTGGCGCGCCCGCGAGCCGCGCTCCGCGGCCTGCACGACCCGGGCCAGCGGCCTCGCCACGGCGGCGTCCTTCGCAATGACCCAGGCCGTCCTGCTCGACCGGCTCGACGAGTTCCTGCTGGTCGACGACGACGACCTCGACGAGGCGCGCCGCATCCTCGTGACCCACGCTCACACGCTGGCTGAAGGAGCGGGTGCGGCGGCGCTCGCCGGGCTCCTCGCCGACCCGCACAGACCCGCCAAGTGCGCGATCGTGATCAGCGGAGGCAATGCCGACGAGCGCGAGATCGCAACCCTGGCTGGGATCTGAGCATTGCCGCGACCGATCGCGCCGGTGTCACAGGACCGGCGGTCAGGCCAGCGGCTCGAACCTCGCCGTGAAGTGGCGCAGCGCCGGCGGCTCGTCGACGATCCGGAAGCCCGTCAGTGACGCGCTCCGGGCGGCCACCTGCTGGCAGACCTCGATGACATAGTCGATGTGGCTCTGGGTGTAGGTGCGCCGAGGGATCGCCAGCCGGACCAGGTCCATGGCCGCCGGGTGCTCCGAGCCGTCCGGGTGGCGGCCGAACATGATGGTGCCGATCTCGCAGCTGCGCACCCCGCCGGCCTCATAGAGGGCCACGGCCAGCGCCTGGCCCGGATAGTGCAGCGGCGGGATGTGCGGCAGCATCGCCCGGGCGTCGATATAGACCGCGTGGCCGCCCACGGGGGTGAGGATCGGGATGCCCGACGCCACGAGCGACTCGCCCAGATAGGCCGTGGAGCGGATCCGGTAGCGGAGGTACTCGTGGTCGATCACCTCGGTCAGCCCCTGGGCCACCGCCTCGAGGTCGCGACCGGCCAGACCGCCGTACGTCGGGAAGCCCTCGGTGAGCACGAGCAGGTCGCGGCACTGCCGGGCCAGGGTGTCGTCGTTCATCGCGAGCCAGCCGCCGATGTTGCCGAGCGGGTCCTTCTTGGCGCTCATCGTCATGCCGTCGGACAGCGACGCCATTTCGCGCACGATGTCGCCCACGTAGAGGTCGGCCTGGCCGGGCTCGCGCTCGCGGATGAACCAGGCGTTCTCGGCGAACCGGCA
>JAGQUE010000220.1 GCA_020438665.1 Nocardioidaceae bacterium
TGCCGCGGGTGGGCTCGTCGAGGATGATCAGTCGGGGCGCCGTGGCGAGCCACCGCGCCAGCAGCACCTTCTGTTGGTTGCCGCCGGAGAGGTTGCCGACCAGCATCGTCGGGTCGGCCGGGCGTACGCCGAGCGCCTCCATGAACTCGGTGACGACCGCGTCCTGCTCGGCGCGGCCGATCTTGCGCAGCCAGCCGCGCGAGGCCTGCAACCCGAGCACGATGTTCTCGGCGACGGTGAGGTCGCCGATGACGCCTTCGGCGCGGCGGTCCTCGGAGGAGAAGACCAGGCCGTGCTCGATCGCGGCGTGCGGGCTGCCGAGCCGGACCCGCTGGCCGTCGAGGTCGATCTCGCCGGTGTCGGCGGTGTCGGCGCCATAGAGCAGGCGCGCGAGCTCGGTGCGGCCCGAGCCGAGCAGGCCGGCGAGGCCGACTACCTCGCCGGGATAGACGTCCAGGTCGGCGGGCTCGAGCATGCCCTTGCGGCCCAGTGACTGGGCCCGGATGACCGGCGTCGCGGTGCGGTCGATGGGGCGCTCGGCGCCGCGGCTGAGCTCGGCCAGCTCGTCGAGCTCCCGGCCGATCATCTTGGTGACCAGGTCGGCGCGCGGCAGGTCGGCGACCGGATACTCCCCCACGAGCCGGCCGTTGCGCAGCACGGTGATGCGGTCGGCGATCTCATAGACCTGCTCGAGGAAGTGGCTGACGAAGAGGATGGCGACGCCACGGTCGCGCAGCTCGCGCATCACGGTGAACAGCCGCTCGACCTCGCCGCGGTCGAGGCTGGACGTGGGCTCGTCCAGCACGAGCACGCGCGCCTCGAGCACCATCGCCCGGCTGATAGCGACGAGCTGCTGGACGGCGATGGGGTGGGACCCGAGCGACGAGCGGGTGTCGAGCTCGACCCCGAGGAGCCGCAGGTGCTCATCGGCGGTCCGGTGGAGCGCCTGCCAGTCGATGCGGCCCCGGCCCCGCGGCTCGTGGCCGAGCATGACGTTCTCACCGACCGAGAGGTTGGGACAGAGGTTGACCTCCTGATAGACCGTCGACACCCCGGCGGACTTGGCGTCGGCCGTCGAGGCGAAGACGCGTTCCTCCCCGCCCACCCGGATGTCGCCGGTGTCGATGGCATAGACGCCGGTCAGCGCCTTGATCAGGGTGGACTTGCCGGCGCCGTTCTCACCCATCAGCGCGTGGATCTCCCCCGGCCGCAGGGTGAAGTCCACCCCGTCCAGTGCCAGCACGCCGGGGAAGCGCACGGTGATGCCGTGCATCTCCACGATGGCGGTCGCGCCGGCCGGCTCGGTGGTCGGGAGTGTGCTGGTGGGCATGGCGGTGGCCTCCTCCGTGGTCGTGGCCATGGCCCGCCGGAGCGCGAGGGCGTCAACTCCGGCGGGCCACGTCAGCGTCCGGGTCGGTGGTCAGGGCCGACCCGAGACTCGCTCAGTAGGCGCGGCTGTCGATGACCTCGGCGGCGGCCGCCTGGTCGAACTCGCCGTCCTCCGCGTACTGCACGGGCTCGAAGTCCTTGCCGTCGAGCACGGCGGTGACGAGCGCGGCGGCCTGGTCACCCAGGAGCGGGTTGCACTCGACGATGTAGTTGATCTTGCCGTCGACGAGGGCCTGCATGCCGTCGTGCACCGCATCGATGGAGACGATCTTGATGTCGGCACCGGGCTTGCCGCCGGCGGCCTCGATGGCCTCGATGGCACCCAGCGCCATGTCGTCGTTGTGGGCGAAGACCAGGTCGATGCCGTCGACGCCGTACTTCTGGAGGAAGCCCTCCATGACCTTCTTGCCACCGTCACGGGTGAACTCGCCGGTCTGGCTGTCGATCTTCTCGATGCTGCTGCTCGCGATGGCCGAGTCGAAGCCGGCGGCGCGGTCGTTGGCCGGGGCCGAGCCGGTCGTCCCCTCGAGGACGACCATCTTGGTGGGCGTGCCGTCGAACTCCTTGACGGCCCACTCGCCGGCGCGCTCGCCCTCACGCTTGAAGTCGTCGCCGACCCACGCGGCATAGAGGTCGTCGGGGGCGCTGACGGTGCGGTCCTCGAGGATCACCGGGATGTCGGCGTCCTTGGCCTCCTGGAGCACGTCGTCCCAGCCGTCCTCGACGATGGGAGCGATCACGATCGCGTCGACGCCCTGGGAGATGAAGCTGCGCACCGCAGCGATCTGTGCGGCCGGGTCGTTGTCCGCGGCGTTGAAGACCAGGTCGAAGCCGTTCTCCTTGGAGAAGGCCTCCTGCATGGACTTGGTGTTGGCACTGCGCCAGCCGGACTCGGAGCCCGTCTGCGCGAAACCGACCTTGACGAGGCCGTCGCCGCCGCCGTCGCCGCCGTCGGATGAACCGCCGCAACCGGCGACCGTGAGCGCCAGCGCACCGGCCATCGCGATGCTGGCCAGGATCCTCGATTTCACTTCCCTTACCTCCTGGACTTGTGGCCGGCGAGGCCGCCGGCGCCGCGTGAGTGACGGTCATCACTCGGTCCGCTTGGCCTGATGTTAGCCCTCACATTTCGGTCGCTGGCAAGGATGTTATCGGTAACATCTTGGTAACGTCGCGCAACTCACCCCACTGGAGACGGTCTCCGCCGGGCATCCTGAGCCGCCGGAGTGAACGATCACACGACGACGCTCTCGGACGCGCCGGCGCCGGCGTCGCCTCCGACGCCGACCGACCGGGCGCTACGCTGCCGTGCGGCAGGAGGTCGATGGTGGACACTGGCGAGCGGCCGCGGCGCAGGAGCGCCGGCGAGCGGGTCGGCGTGCGCGAGGTGGCCCGGCTGGCCGGCGTCTCGACCCAGACGGTCTCGCGCGTGCTCAACGACTCCCCCAGCCTCCGCGAGGGGACCCGTCAACGGGTGCTCGCCGCGATCGCCGAGCTGGGCTATCGGCCCAACAACGCCGCCCGGTCCCTCGGCACGGCCACCACGAGGACCCTGGGCGTCATCGTGACCGACGCGACCCTCCACGGTCCTGCCATGGCCATCGCCGAGCTGGCGCGGGCCGCCCATGCCTCGGGACGCTGGGTCTCGACGGCCTATGCCGATGCCGACGACGAGGCGTCGGTCCGCACCGCGGTCGCCCACATCCTCGGCCAGGGCGTCGACGCGCTGGTGCTCGTCGCGCCGCACGTGTTGACCCGCCGGGTGCTCGAGTCGGTCAGGGGCGACCTCCCGCTCGTCGTCATGCACGAGGGGCCGCCCGATCGCCAGGCCGAAGCGGCCGGCGTGGTGGCCGACCACCTCGCGGACCTCGGCCACACCCGCATCGGCCGGCTCGGCGGTCCCGACAACTGGCTCGAGGAGGCCGCTCGGCGGCGGGGCTTCGCCGAGGCGCTGGCGGCTCGGGACCTCGAGGCCGGCCCGGCCTGGTCCGGCGACTGGTCGGCGGAGTCAGGGGCCGCGGCAGCCGGGGCGATCGCCGCTGCGGTGCGCACCCCCGGCGGCCCGACCGCGATCGCGGTGGCCAACGACCAGATGGCTCTGGGTCTGATCGCCGGCCTGGAGCTCGGCGGCCTGCGCGTCCCCGGCGACGTCAGCGTGGCCGGCTTCGACGACAACCCCGACACGGCGTTCTATCGGCCGCCCCTCACCACCGTGCGCATCGACGTCGGCGGCGAGGCGCGCCGCTGTGTCGCGACCGCGTTCGGCGACCCCGAGCCGGCCCGCCCGGCGCCCCCGGAGCTCGTCGTCCGGTCCTCCACCGCGCCACCGGCCGCGGGCTGACCTCGGCCGCCGGCCGGGAACCGGGTCTGGCGCCCGCGCATTGTTACCGGTAACATCGCGTTCGCCCGCACCACCGCGAGAAGGGACCACATCGTGACAGGACCGGCCTCCGATGCTCCCGTCGGCATCTCGGGCGCGGGCGAGCGCTACACGATCGGCGTGGACTTCGGCACCCTGTCGGGCCGGGCCGTGGTGGTGCGGGTCTCCGACGGCGCCGAGCTGGGCACGGCCGTCACCCCCTACCCCCACGCCGTGATGGACAGCCACCTCACCGCCGGTCCGGCGGCCGAGGACGGCCGTCCCACTCCCCTGCCCCCCGACTGGGCGCTGCAGGTGCCCGAGGACTACCGCGTCGTGCTGCGCGACGCGGTCCCGGCTGCCGTCCGCGCGGCCGGCATCGACCCCACCCAGGTGATCGGTCTCGGGACCGACTTCACCGCCAGCTCACCGATGCCGGTCGCCGCGGACGGGACGCCCCTCTGCGAGCTGCCCGGGCTGGGCGACCGTCCCCACGCCTATGTCAAGCTCTGGAAGCACCACGCCGCCCAGGGCCAGGCCGACCGGATCAACGCCCTCGCCCATGAGCTCGGCGAGCCGTGGGTCGCGCGCTATGGCGGGCTGATCTCCAGCGAGTGGGAGTTCGCCAAGGGACTCCAGATCCTCGAGGAGGACCCCCAGGTCTATGCCCGGATGGACCGCTTCGTCGAGGCGGCCGACTGGATCGTCTGGCAGCTCACGGGCCGCTATGTCCGCAACGCGTGCACGGCTGGCTACAAGGGCATCTATCAGGACGGCGGCTATCCCTCGGCCCGGTTCCTGACCGCCCTCAACCCCGACTTCGCCGGCTTCGTCGACGACAAGCTGGCCCACGAGATCGGCCGGCTCGGCGACGCCGCCGGCACGCTGACCGCCGAGGCCGCCGCCTGGACCGGCCTCCCCGAGGGCATCGCGGTCGCCGTCGGCAACGTCGACGCCCACGTCACGGCGCCCGCCGCCGGGGCCACCCAGCCGGGCCAGATGGTGGCGATCATGGGCACCTCGACCTGCCACGTGATGAGCCACGACCACCTCGCCGAGGTGCCGGGCATGTGCGGCGTCGTCGACGGGGGCATCATCGCCGGCCTCTATGGCTATGAGGCGGGCCAGTCGGGCGTCGGCGACATCTTCGCCTGGTACGTCGACAACCAGGTCCCGGCCCGCTATGCCGAGGCCGCCGCGGCCGCCGGCCAGAGCCTGCACGAGCACCTGACCGAGCTCGCCTATCGCGAGCCCGTCGGCGCCCACGGGCTGGTCGCCCTCGACTGGCACTCCGGCAACCGCTCGGTCCTGGTCGACCACGAGCTGTCGGGCGTCTTCGTCGGCCAGACGCTGGCGACCACGGCCGAACAGGGCTATCGCGCCCTGATCGAGGCGACGGCGTTCGGCACCCGCGTCATCGTCGAGACCTTCGCCGCCGCTGGCGTCCCCGTCACCGAGTTCATCGTCGCCGGCGGCCTGCTCGCCAACCGACAGCTGATGCAGACCTATGCCGACGTGCTCCGGCTCCCGATCTCCACGATCGCCTCCTCCCAAGGGCCAGCGCTCGGCTCGGCGATCCATGCCGCGGTGGCCGCGGGCGCCTATCCCGACGTACGCGCGGCCGCCGAGGCGCTGGGGGCGGTCAACCGCCACGCCTATCTGCCCCACGAGGAGGACGCGGCGGTCTATGACCTGCTCTATGCCGAATATGTCCGCCTCCACGACTGGTTCGGTCGCGGCGGCAACGATGCGATGAAGCGGCTGCGCGCCCTGCGCCGACAGGTCACCGCCGCCGGGTCCGACCGGGCGACCGCCGGGGCGGTGGGCTGACATGACGGTGCTGACCCCCGAGATCGAGCGGTCGGTCGACGCCGTACGGCGTGACGTCGCGCGGCTCCACGCCGAGCTGGTGCGCTATCGCCTCGTCGTCTGGACGGCCGGCAACCTGTCGGGGCGGGTCCCCGGCGCCGACCTGTTCGTGATCAAGCCGTCGGGCGTCTCCTATGACGACCTGACGCCCGAGTCGATGATCCTGTGCGACCTCGACGGCAACGTCGTCCCCGGCTCGGTCGGCAGCGAGCGCTCCCCGTCGAGCGACACCGCCGCCCACGCCTATGTCTATCGGCACCTGCCCGAGGTGGGCGGTGTCGTCCACACCCACTCGCCCCACGCGGTGGCGTGGGCCGCGCGCGAGCAGGAGATCCCCTGCATCAGCACCGGCATCGCCGACGAGTTCGGCGGGCCGATCCCGCTGGGGCCGTTCGCGATCATCGGCGACGACTCGATCGGCCGAGGCATCGTCGAGACGCTCCGCGGTCATCGGTCGCGCGCCGTCCTCATGCGCCAGCACGGCCCCTTCACCATCGGGGTGACCCCGCGCGACGCGGTCAAGGCCGCCGTCCTGGTCGAGGACGCCGCCCACACCGCCCACCTCGCCTTCAGCCACGGCGAGCCGACCCCGCTCCCCGACGAGGTCGTCGACCGGCTCTATGCCCGCTATCAGAACGTCTATGGCCAGTCGACCGACGACCGTCGCTGACCCCTCACTCGGATCGGACCCCACCATGCCGCGCACCCCCCTCCGCACGTCCCTCGACGACCTCGAGGTCTGGTTCGTCACCGGCAGCCAGACGCTCTATGGCGAGGAGACCCTCCGCCAGGTGGCCGACCAGTCGGCCGCCGTGGCGGCCGGCCTCTCCGGGCTGCCGGTGCGAGTCGTCTGGAAGCCGGTCCTCATCGAGCCCGACGGGATCCGGCGGCTCGCCCTCGACGCCAACGCCGACGACCGGGTCATCGGGATCATCGCCTGGATGCACACCTTCAGCCCGGCCAAGATGTGGATCGCCGGGCTCGACGCCCTCCGCAAGCCGCTGCTGCACCTGCACACCCAGGC
>JAGQUE010000221.1 GCA_020438665.1 Nocardioidaceae bacterium
CTTGGTGGGCTTGGGCGGCTTGGTCGGGTGCGCCGGGTGGCTGGGGTGCGCCGGGTGGGACGGCTTGGTCGGGTGGCTGGGGTGGCTGGGATGCGCCGGCGTGGTGCCGTTGCTGTCGCCTGGCTGACCGGCTTCGGACCTGTCGGACGACGCGCGGCCGGGCTCAGCGCCCACGCTCCCGGCATCGGACGGCCGCGAGGTGCCATCCTTCGAACCGCCGCGCGACCCAGGGCCACCCGGCGTCGAGGAGTGGTCGCCCTGCTGGGTCGTGTGGGCGGGCGTCGTGGGCTGCTGCCAGGGCAGCTGGCTGGTCGCGGCGAGCGCCAGCCCGCCGGAGGTGAGGACGACCGCGAGGCCGGTGCCGAGGAGGGCCTTGAGCGGGGCCGAGCGACGCAGCCGTGCCGCGTCGGCCTTGCCGCGACCCCAGCTGGTGTCGAGACGGGCAGCCTGGAACATCGCCGCGGTGGCGTCCTCACGGGCCAGCTCCTGCGGGCGGCCCGGAGCCGCGGCCGCGTCGAGCACCTGGCCCAGCGCGTCGCCGACCGGACCGTGGCCGTCGAGCAGCTGCTCGGCACGGCGACGCGTCAGTCGGGGTCGCTTCTGGATGCTCATCTCATCCCTTCAGCGCCGGAGGTGCCCGAGATGTCACTGCGCCGAGCGGACGGTCCAGACCGGCCCTCCCGCTCGAGCCGCTGAGCGAGGGCCGAGAGCCCTCGATGGGCGGCCGTCCGGACGGCGCCGGGACGCTTGCCGAGGATCTCGGCGGCCGTCTTGGCGTCGAACCCGAGCACGCTGCGGAGCACCACGGCCTCGGCCTGCTCGCGCGGCAGCGTACCGATCAGCGCGATGGCCTCGTCGGTCGAGAGGGCCCCGAGGGCCAGTTCCTCGGCCCCGGCCACCTCGACGCGGTCCTCGACGAGCTCCAGGCCGACGTCCGCGACGGGACGCCGGGACTGGCGGCGCAGGTGGTCGAGCGCACGGTTGCGGGCGATGGTCGTCAGCCAGCCGCGGAAGCCGTCGGCGTCCCCGGAGAAGCGGGACAGGTCACGGAAGGCCTGGGCCCATGCCTCGGAGGCGACGTCCTCGGCCTCGGCCCCCACCATGACGGTGAGGTAGCGCAGCAGCGCCGGCTGCACGGCGCGATAGACCACGCGAAACGACGCCTCGTCGCCCGCCAGCATCTGCTGGACGGCGTGGTCGAGGGGATCGTCGCTGGTCATGCCCGAGGTTGCTTCTGGCGATCAGTTCTGTTCGCGCCGCAGCTTGTCGTCGAGCCAGGTCTTGGCGGACCCCAGCCACCCGGCCGCCTCGTGGACCAGCCGCCCGAGGGCGTCCTGGGTGCGCTGGAACGCGTCGCCATAGGACGCCGCCGCCTCTTGGGCGGCCTCCGACAGGGCGGCCGACTCGTCGTCCTCGCGGCGCGGATAGTCGCCCCCGAGCATGGTCGTGTAGGCACCGGAGTCGACCCAGGCCCGCAGCTCACGGGCGCGCACGACAGCGAACGGGTGGCTGCGGCTCTCGGTGAGGAGCAGCTTGAGCACCGAGTCGCGCAGGTCCTCGGTCTCGGCGTACTCGGTGCCCTGTTCGAGGAACGAGGTGACGTCGAGGCTCTCGAGGTGGCCGCCGCTGGCGAGCTTCATGTGGACCCGGGTCGCGACCGCCGGGTCCTGGGTGGCGAGGAGGCCGGCTCGGTCGGCGGACAGCTCCGACTTGCGCGACCACTCCATCAGGGCCGCCGTGATGACGCGGATGCCGAGCGCGCCACCGGGCACCGCCGCCAGCACGCCGGTCAGCGCGAGGAGCCGGTCGAGGAGGGTGCGATAGACCGCGTGACCGCTCAGGGCGTGGCCGAGCTCGTGACCGAGCACGAACCTCAGCTCGTCCTCGTCCAGCAGGTCGACCAGGGCCGAGTTCACGACGATGATCGGCTTGGCCATGCCGATGGTGCGGGCGTTGAGGGTCGGGTCGGCGAGGACGAAGAGGTCGGGCAGCTCGGCGGCGTCGAGGACGGCGCCGACGTCGGCCAGCGAGCGGTGGAGCTCGGGGAACTGACGCTCAGTGACGCGGACCGCGGAGCCGAGGAAGACCAGGCGCACCTGACGCTCGTTGACCAGGGCGTTGAACGCCTTGAGGACGGCGTCGAAGCCCCGGAGCTTGCGCAGCGCCACCAGGGCTCCCTTGTCGGCCGGGTGCTCCCACGCACGGGAGCTGATCCCGGGCAGGGGCACGCGGCCGCGGACCGGCTTCTTGGTCGCCATGGCCTCCATCCTGTCAAGAACGTCCAGCTCGCGCACCGGATCGCGGGAAGCGCGTCATGTCGCGGGAGGGGTATCGGGGGCGGTCGCCGTACGACGCAGGAACTCCCACACGAGCCCGTGCGCGATGACGATCAGGACGATCAGCAGCATGGCCTCGGCCTGGATCGGTGACAGGCCCAGCGGGTCGACGATGCCGGGTGCGACGCCGACGAGACCGACCACGAGATAGAGCGCCGCCGCGACCGCCTGGAGCGGAGCCGCCGAGGCCGAACCCTCCCGGGTGAGCCCGAGCAGCCGCACGGTCGCCACGAGGCCGACCAGGGCGACGGCGACGAAGCTGATCCGCCAGAACGACGGCGTCGAGGCCCCGCCCACCTGGGCGAACAGCCCCATCAGCGCGGGCAGGAAGAACGCCAGATAGACGCCACCCACCGCGTGACGGAGCCGCTCGTCGCGCAGCCAGCCCGGGTGCCCCTGGACGACGTTCCACCAGAGTCCGAGGAGCGTGAAGCAGGTCGCGGAGAAGAAGCCATAGAACGAAGCGATGTCCATGCCGCCCACCTCCGGGGTCGGGGCCGATGAACCCGACCGTTGCACAGGAGGCCCCCGGAGGTCGAGGCTCCTGGGATGGCTCATCTCAGCAACCGTGTCGCCGTGGTCATGTCCGGCGCCGCCCTCCTCATGTCCATCGGCTTCACCGGTGGTCCCGTCATCGCCCGCGCCATCGTCCCGAACGCCGACAAGGTCGACGGCCTCCATGCGGTCAAGGCCAAGGCCACGACCGACCAACGCAAGGGCAAGCTTGTCGCCACCAATCCCAGGACCGGTGCGTTCCGAGCCAACGTGGTGCCGACCGACGCCACCTTCCCCGATCGGCTCCCCAGCGGCGTGACGCTGCGGGGGATGTGGGGAATCGACGACACCAGCACCGGGAGCGGTGACTACGGCGGCCCGATCGACTTCGGCATCGGCCTCCCCTCGGCACCGACCTATGAGGTGGTGCCGTCCACGCCGACGGCGAACTGCCCGGGCAGCTTCGAGCAGCCCGAGGCCGCGCCCGGCTATGTCTGTCTCTACATCAACTTCAGCGCCGGACTCGGCCTCGTTCTCGCTGAGACTTTCCCCTGGGGCATCACCTGGCACGCCAACACCAACGCCGCTGCGGGCGGCGACGTGTTCCTGCGGGGGTCCTACGCGGTCACTGCGGAGTGACCGCCGCCATCGGGATCCTCACACCCTTCGCCTCGGCGACGCGGGTCGCGATGTCATAGCCCGCGTCGACGTGGCGGATGATGCCCATCCCCGGGTCGTTGGTCAGGACGCGCTCGATCTTCCGCGCCGCCAGGTCTGTGCCGTCGGCGACGGTGACCTGGCCGGCATGGATCGAGCGACCCATCCCGACGCCGCCACCGTGGTGGATCGACACCCAGGTGGCGCCGGAGGCGGTGTTCAGCAGGGCGTTCAGCAGCG
>JAGQUE010000222.1 GCA_020438665.1 Nocardioidaceae bacterium
TGTTGAGCGCCTCCCACGCCATGCCGCCGGTGAGCGCCCCGTCGCCGATCAGGGCCACGACGTGGCGGTCCTCCCCGCGGATCCGGAAGGCCTTGGCCAGGCCGTCGGCGTAGGACAGCGCGGTCGAGGCGTGGGAGTTCTCGACGAGGTCGTGCTCGGACTCCGCGCGGCTGGGGTAGCCGGAGACGCCACCCTCCTGCCGCAACAGGTCGAAACCGGCCATGCGGCCGGTGAGGAGCTTGTGGACATAGGCCTGGTGGCCGGTGTCGAACACCACCGCGTCGCGCGGGCTGTCGAAGGTCCGGTGGATCGCGAGCGTCAGCTCGACGACGCCCAGGTTGGGACCCAGGTGCCCACCGGTGCGGGCGCAGGTGGTGACGAGGAAGTCGCGGATCTCGGTCGCCAGCGCGTCGAGCTGGTCGCCATCGAGGTCGCGCAGGTCGCGCGGCTCCCGGATCGACTCCAACAGACCCATCCAGCTCTCTCCATCCACGCTCGGCGACACGCGGCCGTGCCGACGGTCGAGTCTAGGACACCGACCCAGGTCGGCCCGACTTGTGAGGAGGGCGTGTGGGCGCGCTCACGGCCACATCACTCACAGGTCGATGACGGCGATGGCCGGCTCGTGGAGACTGCCGAGCCACACCCGCCCGTCATGCTCCCTCACGCCGGTGACCATGTGGTAGTCGTCGCTGCGCAGATCGATGTCGTGCACCAGCGCGCCCAGGTCGTCGTAGGCCTGCACCCGCACCGTGCGCTTGGGCTTGGGCTGGAGCCGGTCGGGGATCTTGGTGACCTGGCGGCTCAGCCACGCCGGTGCGCTCTGGAGCCGCTCGACGAGTGGGTCGGTCGGTGAGGCGATCGTGACCCAGATCAGCCCGTCGCTGCCGCGGGAGATGTTGTCGGGATAGCCGGGCAGGTCCTGACACAGCAGGTCGCGCTGGCCGGCGTCCGGCCCGGTCAGCCAGTGGCGTACGACGGTGCGCGCGGCCGTCTCGGCAACGGCGACGTAGGACTCGTCGGCGGCGAGCGCGACCCCGTTGGCGAACGCGAGCCCGTCGACTGCGACCTCGACGGTGCCGTCGGAGCGACGGCACAGCAGCCGGCCGGTGCGGGTGTTCTGGAGGATCTCGTCCTTCCACTTGTCGATGCCGAAGCGGGTGGAGGAGTCGGAGAACCAGACGTCGCCGGTCATGGCGATGGCGGCGTTGTTGCAGAAGACGTAGCGCTCACCGGCGGCTCCGTCGCTGATCGTCTCGACGGCTCCGGTCGTCGGGTCGACCTGGAGCAGCCCCCGGCGCGCGTCGCAGACGAGCAGCCGGCCGTCCGGGTCGATCTCGATGCCGAGGGGGCGCCCGCCGGTGCGGGCGACACGCTCGATCCGGTCGCCGTCCGGGGAGAGCCGGAAGATGCTGCCCTCCTCGGTGCCGGTGAAGACCGAGCCGGTGTGGGGCCCGTGGGTGGCGACGACGACGTCCTCTGCTCCCGGCGCCGGGACGGGGTGGACGGTGATCGTGGAGGTCATGGGGCCATGCTGGCGTAGAGATCGGAGTCGAGGAAGGCCGGGATGGTCAGTCGGGCCGAGGCGGTCAGGTCAAGGTCCGTCACGGCCGCCGGGTCGACGAAGACGATGCGGCGTCCCTCCCCCACCACGATGTCGTCGTCGGTGACGTCGGCGCGGGCCGCATAGACCCACATCCGGTCGAGGCTGTCATAGGCCTCGTGGAACACCTCGACGTCGCGCCAGAGCGTCAGCTGGTCCGGCGCGAGGTCGACGCCGGTCTCCTCGGCGAGCTCGCGCGCGGCGCCGGCCAGCGGGTCCTCGTCACCGTCGAGATGCCCGCCGGGCAGTCCCCACTTCTCCGGGTCGATGACGGGGAACTCGTCGCGCTCCTGGAGCAGGATCCAGCCACGAGCGTCGACGAGGAGGACGCTGGCGAACCTCTTCACGTCGGTCACTCTAAGCCTGGCCCCGGGCTCGGCCGGCTCGGGGGCGCTCGGCTCACAAACGCGCGACGAACCGCCGCCCGCGCAGCGCCTCCTCGACCAGCCCGACCGCCCGGCGTACGCCGCTGAGCCGGGCGTCCTCCGCCAGCCAGGTGTCGACCGCGGCCTCGACGACATCGAGCTCGGCCACCTCGCGCAGCTCGGACCGTGCCTCGCTGAGGCCGCGACGCACCGCCGCCTGGCAGGCCTCGACGTGCAGCACCGCGAAGCGCGCCAGCACGACGACGTGGCGGCGGATCGCGGGATAGGAGCGGTATTCGGGAGGACACAGGTCGAGCAGCCAGGCCACCGCCGTGCGCTCCCAGCCGGGAGCACCCGGTGGCCGGACCTGGCGGGGCCAGCCGGGGGGAACGACAGCAGCGGTCATGCCCTCATCCTACGATGCATTCGAACAGATGTTCTAGCCGGTGACGATTCCGTCACAGTGCCCCCGAACCGCCCCCGCACCGCCCCGCGGGCGCCGTACCTTGCCGGGAGGACGCGTCGGCGGCCACCGGCGCTGCGATCCGCGGAGGAGGTCTCCATGCGCCCGGCGACAGCCCCCCGCGCCCGGCTGCGTCAGCTCGCCCTGGCGCTCCTCGTCGCGCTGCTGGGCAGCGGGCTGGTCCTCGGTGCCAGCGGAACAGCCCATGCCCGTGGAACACGCGCGGCGGAGGGGGCCGGCACCGAGCAGCCGACGGTCGTCTACTTCTTCTGGGGCGACGGGTGCCCGCACTGCGCAGAGGCCGAGCCGTTCCTGGCCGAGCTGGCCGCCCAGCACCCCGGCCTGGAGATCAAGGCGTTCGAGGTCTGGCACGACAAGGCCAACGCCGCGCGCCTGGAGGAGATGGCGTCGGCCTATGGCATCGAGGCCAGTGGCGTGCCGGTGATCTTCATCGGGCAGAACGCCTGGGTCGGGTTCCGCGCCGGGCTCACCGAGTCCGACATCATGAACCACATCGACGCCTGTCTGCGCGTGGCGTGCGCCGACCCGGCCACGGTCGATCTCAGCGCCGTCGCGTCCGGGGCGCCCTGCGGCGCGACACCGGCCGGCGACCCGGTCGGGTGCGACCCGGCCGCGGGCGCATCGACGAGCAGCGCCCAGAGCGCCGTCGACGTCCCGCTGCTCGGACGCGTCGACCTGTCCCACCGGTCCCTGCTGGTCTCCACCGTGCTGATCTCGTTCGTCGACGGCGTCAACCCGTGCTCGCTGTGGGTGCTGACGGTGCTCATCGCCATGTCACTTCGCTATGGGTCGCGTCGCCGCACCCTGCTCGTGGGCGGCACCTTCATCTTCGTCACCGCGCTGGTGTACGCGGCCTTCATCCTCGGGCTCTTCTCGGTGCTGACCATCGTCGGCTTCTCGGCGTGGATCCGGGTGACGGTCGCCGCCGTGGCAGGCGTGATGGCGCTGATCAGCATCAAGGACTACTTCTGGTTCAAGCAGGGCATCTCGCTGACCATCGCCGACGACAAGAAGCCCGGCATCTATGCCAAGATGCGCGGCGTCCTGACCCACAGCGACAGCACCCTCGCGCTGATCGCGTCCACCTCGGTGCTCGCGGCCGGCGTGTCACTCGTGGAGTTCGGCTGCACCGCCGGGTTCCCCGTCCTGTGGACCAACCTGCTCAGCGCCCAGCAGGCGAGCGCGCTCACGTTCATCGCCCTGCTGCTGGTCTATATGGTCATCTATCAGCTCGACGAGATGGCCATCTTCCTGACCGCGGTGACCACGCTGCGCGCCGCGAAGATCCAGGAGAAGCAGGGCCGGCTGCTCAAGCTCGGCAGCGGCTTCCTCATGCTCGCCCTCGCGGTCGTCATGATCGTCGACCCCGACATCATGTCGACCGTCACGGGCGCCGTGCTGGTGTTCGCCGTGGCCCTGGGCGCGGCCGGGGCCGTCGTCGGCCTCGACCGGCTCATCCGGGGGCCGCTCACGACGGCCTGAGGCCGACGCAGTCCAGCTCCCAGAACACCTCGGCATAGACGAGGCGCCCGGTCATCCACGGCTCCCGGGCCGGCAGCACGACCACCTGGAACGCCGGTCCGGGGATCCGATGGGAGGGCGCCTCGAAACCATGGCTGGACCCGGCCTCGAAGCCGAGCCGCCGGTAGTAGCCCGGGTCGCCCTCGAGGAAGAGCGCGGGTGCGCCGAGCCCGGTCGCGGTCGTGATCGCCGCCGCGACGAGGTCACCGCCGTGGCCGCGGCCCTGGTGGGCGGGCGCCACCGCCAGCGGGCTGAGGACCAGCACGTCGACGAGCCGCTCCTCGGCGTCCAGCCACCCGCGGCTCAGCATCACGTGGCCCACCACCTCACCGTCGATCTCGGCCACCAGGCTCGCGCGCAGCTGGCCGGAGCCGCGGAGCCCGTCGACGAGGTCGACCACCTCCGGCTCGCCGGCGAAAGCGGCGGCGACGACCCGGCGTACGGCGTCGTGGTCGTCCTCGCGCTCCGGACGGATCACCGACGGCTCCCCGCGCCGCCGCCCAGGCCCGTGAGGAAGGCGTCGACCAGGGCTCCCAGCGTGTCGAGGTGATAGCCGCCCTCCTGGACGGCCACGACGGGGAGCCCGGTGGCGCCGACGGCGGCGCCGGCGGCCCGATAGCCGTCGGTCGTGACCTGGAGTGGGCTCTCGGGGTCGTCCGCGGCCGCGTCCACCCCCAGCGAGACGACCAGCGCGGTGCAACCGAGGCGTTCCAGCCAGTCGACCAGGCCGGCGGCCGTCTCGGTCCACACGTCGTCGGCGGTGCCCTCGGCCAGCGGCTCGTTGCGGGTCGTGCCGAGTCCTGCGCCGGCACCGCGCTCGTCGGCATAGCCGAAGACGTGGGGGAACCACCCGGCGCCCGGGTCGACGTGGAGCGAGGCATAGCCGACGTCGGCGCGGTCCCAGAAGATCGCCTGGGTGCCGTTGCCGTGGTGGGCGTCGACGTCGAGCACGCCGACCCGCTCGTGGCCGGCGTCGCGCAGCCCCTGCGCCGCCATGGCCGCGTTGTTGAGATAGCAGGAGCCGCCATAGCCGGCGCGCGTCACGTGGTGACCGGGGGGACGGCACAGCGCGTAGGCCGCCCCTGCGCCGGCGACCACCAGGTCGACCGCCGTCAGCGCCGCGTCCACGGCCGCCCGGGCGGCCGGCCAGGTGCCCGGACCGACCAGGGTCATCGTGTCGTAGCAGAACCCCCCGGCCTCGCCGTGGACGGCGGCGGGCCGGTGCATCGGCATCCCCTGGGACAGCGCCGGGGTGGGGAAGAAGTAGGGCACCACCTGCTGCTGGCCGACCAGCTCGTCGTAGGGCCCGGCCAGCCACCGCTCGTGGCAGGTGCGCAGCCAGGTGACGAGCGACTCGTCGTGCACACCCAGCAGGAGGGCATCGTCGTGGGGGGCCGCCAGGACGCGCGGCCGTTCGCCCAGCCCGGCGAGGATCGCGTCAACACGCCCCGGCACCTCGCTGCCGTCGGTGGGGACGCCGACCCACACCTCGTGTCGCGGCTCGTGGCGGCGGGTGTCCGGGGACCACACGACAGGGATCGGGTTCGTCACGAGCGCCATGCTGCCACCTCGCCCGGTCCGCTCGCGCGCATTGACCAGCGGTTCAGGCAGGATGTCCCTCATGCCACGTGCACGTGACCTGGGGATCGTCGTCGGCGCCCTGCCCACCGGGCCGACCAA
Organism: Nocardioidaceae bacterium; assembly: GCA_020438665.1. The sequence continues at coordinate 5,654 of JAGQUE010000222.1, forward strand.
CTCGCTGCTCGACGTGGCCGGCGTGGGCGTCGGCCACGCCACGCTGCACCGCGACGAGCCCGATCCTCCGGTCGGTCGCGGGGTGGCTCGCACCGGCGTCACCTGCGTCGTCCTCGCCGAGGACGCCTTCCACCGACCGCTGCCCGCCGGCGGCGCCGTCCTCAACGGGGCCGGCGAGTGCACCGGTTTCATCACCGCCGCCGAGTGGGGCGCCGCCGAGACGCCCGTCTATCTGACGTCGACGATGCAGCTCGGACGGGTCTATGACGCGGCCTGCCGGATCGCGATGGAGGTCGATCCGGTGGTCGCCGAGGAGGTGGTCATCCCTGTCGTCGCGGAGTGCGACGACTCCTTCCTCAACGACAACCGCCGCATGCAGGTCGAGTTCGACGACGTGGTCGCCGCGTGGCGGGTGGCCCTGACGTCCCGCGGCTCCACGACGCCGCCGCTCGAGGGCGCCGTCGGCGCCGGCACCGGAATGTCCTGCTTCGACTTCAAGGGCGGCATCGGCACCGCCTCCCGGGTGACCCCGGCCGGGCACACGGTCGGCGTCCTGCTGATGACCAACTTCGGCGTGCGCGAGGAGTGCGTCGTCGCCGGCGTGCCGGTCGGACGACTGCTGGGCCCCGCGTCCTCCGGACCCAGCGCCCCGGCCGGCTCGTGCATCGGCATCGTCGTGACCGACGCGCCCGTGGACGGTGCCGGCTGCGCCCGCCTCGCCCGGCGGGTCGGGCTCGGGCTGGCGCGCACCGGCTCGGTCGCCCACCATGGCAGCGGCGAGATCTTCATGGCCTTCGGCACCGGCCTGCGCCTGGACCGCGACGGACGGCCGGACGGGACCGTTCTCGTCACGGGCCGCGACCTCGACCCCCTCTTCGCCGCCGTCGTCGAGGCCAGCGAGGAGGCCGTCCTCAACTCCCTGTTCGGCGCCCCCACCACCGTGGGACGCGCCGGCAACACGAGCCAGACCGCCCACACCCCCGAGGTGCTGACCCTGCTGGAGCGCCGATGAACGAGCACGAGATCCGCATCCGGATGGCCGACGGCGTCGAGCTGGCGGCGCGGCTCTATCTGCCCGACCCGGGGCTCGGTCCCCAGCCATGCCTCCTCGAGGCACTCCCCTATCGCAAGGACGACCTCACGTCGTCGTACGCCGAGTCCTATGTCGCCCTCTGCGAGACCTATGACTACGCCGTGTGCCGCGTCGACGTCCGCGGCACCGGGTCGTCCGGCGGCGACGCGACCGACGAGTATCCCGAGGCGGAGCAGTCCGATCTCGCCGAGGTGATCGCCTGGCTGGCCGCCCAGGAGTGGTGTGACGGCAACGTCGGGATGTGGGGCACCTCCTACTCCGGCTTCAACTCCCTCCAGCTGGCCGTCGAGCGACCCCCGGCGCTCAAGGCGATCTGTGCGATCTATGCCACCGACGACCGCTGGACCGACGACGTCCACTGGCGCGGCGGGGCGTTGCGCCTGGTCGACCTCGTCGACTACTGCCACTACATGACGCCGATGAACGTGCTGCCGCCCGTGCCAGCCGTGTGGGGCGCGGGCTGGGAGGCCGAGTGGCATCGCCGGCTCGAGACCAACGAGCCCTGGGTGCTGACCTGGCTGCGCGAGAACCGCCACGGCGCCTATTGGAACCACGGCTCGGTGCGTCTCGACGGCGGCACCCGCGGCTATGACCGCATCGACTGCGCGGTCATGATCATCGCCGGGTGGGCCGACGGCTACCGCAACAACTCCTTCCGCACCGTCGCGGCGCTTGCCGACGCCGGCATACCCCACCGGCTGCTCGCCGGGCCGTGGGCCCACGCCGACGCCACCCACGCCATGCCCGGGCCGCGGATCGACCTCGACGTCGAGCTCGCCGCCTGGTTCGACCGGTGGTTGCGCGGCCAGGGCGAGCACGCCGACGGCTGCGACGTCTTCGTGCGCTCCTCGACGCGGCCCGAGCCCGACCTCGACCTCCACGAGGGCTGGTGGGTCAGGGTGCCGTCGCGGCCGCCCGTGACGCCCCACACTGTCGCGCTGGCCGGACCTCGAGACCTCCCCGTGGTGGCCGACGTCGGCACCACGGCATGGATCGACTGCGCGGGTCACCTGCCCTGGGGGCTGTCCGGCGACCAGCGCATCGACGACGCCCGCTCGCTGACCTGGGACGCGACGCCACCCTCGGCACCGGTCGTGGGTCAGCCGCGGGCACGGCTGCGGCTCGTCGTCGACGCGCCGATGGCGTCGGTGTCGGTGAAGCTGTGCGACGTCTTCCCTGACGGCACCTCGGCCCTGGTGTCCCGCGGCAGCCTCGACCTGGCCTATCGCGACGGCGTGCACGGGTCGCCGCGGCCGCTGGTGCCAGGTGAGCCGTTCGAGGTCGAGGTCGAGCTCGACGCGTGCGCCTATGCCTGGACCGGCGACAACCGGCTGCGTGTCTCGGTCGCCGGCGCCGACTGGCCCAACACCGTCGCTCCCCCGGCGCCGGTCACCGTGACCGTGCTCGACGGGTCGCTCACCCTGCCGCTGCTGGAGGGGTCCTTCCCCGCGCCCGCGTTCGTCGCGGGAGCCGAACACTCCTCGGAGTCCGACGAGGGCATCGGCTGGGAGATCCGCCACGACATCCTCCGTCGGGTCACCACCGCGGCGACACGCACGGACTCGTCGTACGCCACGCCCTATGACGGCACCGCCCGCGAGCTCTATGTCGGCGAGGTCACCGTGGACACCCGGACGTTCGACCAGGCCGCGCATGCGGCGACGACCTATGAGCTGACCTGGCCCGGCGTCGAGATCGAGCTGCGCTCGGTGATGGACGTCGAGATCGGGGCAGCGGGCTATGACGTCAGCATCGAGACGATCGCCACCCGAGACGGCCGCGAGGTGAGCCGGCGGACCTGGCACGAGGTCATCCCGCGCTGAGGGCGCCGCCCGCCGGGGGCGGCTCAGCGGTCGTTGAGGCGGTAGCCCAGGCTCACCCCGAGCGCGATGACGGGGACGAGCAGGGCCATGACGCCCAGCCCGAACATGAGGGTCCCCCAGATGACGAGCGCCGAGTCGAGGCTCAGATGACCGATGTCGTCGACCTTGGTCGCCTCCTGCGAGACGAGGCCACCCCCCAGGGTCACCAGCATCAGCCCCGCCAACGCGGAGCCGGCGATCCACAGCCGCGCATATTGGACGCTGCCGCGCGACCAGGCAGGGGGTTCAGTCATGGGTGGGACTCCTCGAGAACGAAACCTGAAGTTGAAATCCGGATGAGTTTAGACGAGGGGGTGGAGGTGGCGGATGACGCTCCTCAGAGTGAGACGCGGTCACGACCGGCCGACGTGCCGTTCCAGATGCTCGACGGCCCTGGCCACCCCGTCCTCGGCGCGGATGACGGCCCCCAGGTCGGCCGCGCGGGCGGCGATCGGGGGCGAGGTCACCAGCGACTCCACCATCCAGCCCAGCGCCTCGGCCGTCGCTTCGTGCCGCCGCAGCGGCGGGGCGCCCACCCCGAGCTCGTGGACCCGTCGGCCCCAGAACGGCTGGTCTCCGATGTGGGCGACGACCCCGGTCGGTCGACCCGCCCGCAGTCCGGCGGCCGTCGTGCCGGCGCCCCCGTGGTGGATCACCGCCGCGCAGCGCGGGAAGAGCCAGTCGTGGGGGACGTCGTCGACGACGTGGACCCCGGCCGGGAGACCGGCCGCCGCCAGCCCGGCCGCGCCACGATGGACGACCGCCCTGACCCCCGCCCGGGCCACGGCGGCGAGGATGGTCGCCATCGTGCCGTCGGAGTCGTGGGTCGACATCGAGCCGAACCCGACATAGACGGGCGGTTCGCCGGCGTCGAGGAAGGCCCGGAGGTCCGCGTCGGGCGTCCAGGCGTCGGCCGCGTCCAGGAACCAGTAGCCCGTCACCTGGAGGTGCGCCGGCCAGTCGGCCGGCTGCGGTACGACGGCCGGGCTGACGCCCACCACGGTCGGGGTGTCGGCGTACAACCGGGCGAGGTGGCGGCGCGACGGCTGCCCGATCCCGAGACGCCGCCTGATCTCGCGGCCGGGCGCCGAGAAGGCTCCGGCGAGGAACCAGTTCATCAGCTGACCCGACACCAGGTTGGCCCGGCTGAACGCGCGCGGACGGGACGCCTGGACGCCGGCCCAGCCGGCCCGCGTCGGCGCGAACGGCGCCATCAACGCCACCGCGTGGCGGCCGCCGCCGGCCCGGACCAGCGCATCGGTCCCGTCGATCGTGAGCACGCCGGAGATGAAGACGTCAGCCGTGCCGGCGAGCTCCAGCACCTCCCCGACCAAGGCGAGGCCCCAGGTGTCGACCATCCGGGTCAGGAGCTTGAGCTCCAGCATCGGGCGGTGGCTGCTGTGGCCTAGCCAGGACCGGCCGAGGTCGGAGTCGAGGAGGTCCCTCACGTCCGCGGAGAAGCCGTGGAAGGCCAGCCCCCGGGCCTCGACGAAGGGGCCGAAGTCGCGCGCCGCGGACACCACGACCTCGTGGCCGGCCCGCTGCAGCCCGAGCGCGAGCGCGACGAGCGGCTGGACATCACCCCGGGAGCCCGCCGCAAACACCATGACCCGCACCCGACCATCCGAGCAGATCCCGTCACCGACGGCCAGCCGACATGTGCCAGGCTGGCGACATGGTCGCGCCCACGGGAGAGCAGTTCGAGATCGCCGCCACCGGTTATCGCGCCGTCGTCACCGAGGGTGGCGCGACGTTGCGGTCACTGGACCTCGACGGGCGTCCCCTGCTCGACGGGTTCGCCCCCGACGAGACACCGTCCGGCGCGCGCGGCCAGGTGCTGGCGCCCTGGGTCAACCGCATCCGGGACGGCCGCTACGAGTTCGGCGGGAAGAGCCACCAGCTGCCGATCTCGGAGGTGCCCCGCAACAACGCCTCCCACGGACTGGTGCGTTGGGCCGCATGGACCGTGGAGGAGCACACCGACCACTCGGTCAGCCTGCTGTGCCGTGTCATGGCGCAGAGCGGCTATCCCTGGACACTCGACCTCCACGTGCTCTATGACCTATCCGCCGACGGGCTCACGGTCACCCAGTCGGCGACCAACCTGTCGCCCGCGGCGGCGCCGTACGCCGTCGGCGTGCACCCCTACCTTGCCGTCGGCCCCGGCCCGATCGACGGCTGCGAGCTGACGCTGCCGGCGTCGACCCGGCTGCTCGCCGACCCCGAGCGCAAGCTGCCGACCGGGACCGAGCCGGTCGACGGCGGCGCCTATGACTTCCGGATGGCGCGCCCGATCGGCGCGACCGTCTTCGACAACGCCTTCACCGACCTGGTCCGAGACGCCCAGGGCCGGGCGACGACCGTGCTGCACGACCCGGTCGCCGGCCAAGGGGTGGCGTTGTGGGTCGACGCACGCCACTCCTGGCTGCAGGTCTATTCCGGCGAGGAGAGCCCTGAGACCGCGCGTCGCTCGCTGGCCGTGGAGCCCATGACGGCTCCCCCGGACGCCTTCAACAGCGGCACCGACCTCGTCGTCCTGGCCCCCGCCGGCACCCCCGGCGACGACCACACCTGCTCCTGGGGCATCCGCGCCATCACCGACTGACGCCCTCCCCGGCCGGGGTTCTCCCCACGCTCCGGATGGTCCGTCAGGGGGACTGGTGGCGGGCCTCGAGGAGGGCGCGTAGCTCGCGGATGGCGGCGCGGGCGCGGCCGCCGTCGGAGCCCTGGATGCCGATGGCGGACACGGAGTTGCCGTCGCTGAGGTCGAGGGTCGCCCACGGGGCGCCCTGAGGCATCGTCACCGAGACGACCTGAGCCCACGTGTAGAGGTGGTGGCGGTAGCCGTTGACCACCTCGATGCCGACGTCGGTGGCGATGACCTTGGACCTCATCACGGCATAGAACGCCGCCCAGATGATCAGGCCGAGGGAGATGGCCGAGATCCGCTGGGACAGCGTGAACGCCGCGCGGACGTCGGCCGGGAAGGTCAGCCAGGCCACCGCGGTGACCAGCAGCAGCATCAGGCCGAGCGCCCAGCCGGCGATCCGGACGCCGAGCGGGCGCCAGGTGCGCGGCAGGTCGGGCAGGTCGGCCATCAGAGCCGGCACGCGTGGATGTCGGTCAACAGAATGCCCCGGGCGCCGATCTCGAACAGCTCGTCCATCATCCGCTGGGCGCCGGCGCGCGGCACCATCGCGCGTACGGCGACCCAGCCCTCGCGATGAAGCGGCGACACGGTGGGGCTCTCGATGCCGGGCGTGAGGGCGACCGCCTGGGAGACGTTCTCGGCGAGGATGTCGTAGTCCATCATCACGTAGCTGCGGGCCACCAGGACGCCCTCGATGCGCCGCTTGAAGATGTCGAACCCGTCGAGCTCGGCGGTCCCCGCGCGGGTGATCAGCACGGCCTCGGACTCCAGCAGCACCTCGCCGAAGGTGTCGAGCCCGGCCGCGCGCAGCGTCGTACCGGTCTCGACGACATCGGCGATGACGTCGGCGACACAGAGGGTGATCGCCGTCTCCACGACGCCGTCGAGTCGGACGACGTCGGCCGGCACGCCGTGGTCGGCCAGGTGCTTTTCGACCAGGCCCGGATAGGACGTCGC
>JAGQUE010000223.1:0-2090 GCA_020438665.1 Nocardioidaceae bacterium
CGTCTGCCGCCGCGTCGCTGTGCTCCCGCACCACGGCGCGCTGCGGCAGCGCCGCGACGACTGTGTCCGCGCGCTCGACGACCAACGGCGCTTCCTCGACCAGGTCGCCCGCAACGGTGCGACGATCTCTGAGGAGTGGCCGCACACCTTGACCAGGTGCTGACGATCCCCCGTCAGCCGCGAGCGTCGCCGATAGCGGCACACGTGGCGGCGGTGACCAGGCCGTCGACCGTGTGGGGGACGCGTCGCTGAGCCAGGCGTCGGTGCCGCGGGTTCGCGGGTCCGTCACACCGGGACCGGTCACCGGCACGCTGCTGCCGACCATGGCGGCAACGCCCGTCAGGCCGGCCGCGGCCGGCGCCGGGGACGTCATGCTCCGGTGGCTCCTGGGTACCGGAGTGAGCATCACGACAGGCATCGACCCCGGAGCACGGACATGCGCACCTACACCAAGACCTGGATCGGCACGGCGGCGGGTCTGCTCGCGGTGGGGGCCGTGAGCAGCCTGTTGTTCGACACCGGCACGGCGCTCATCATGCTGGCGCTGGGACTGGTCACCGGCGCCGCCATCGGGATCGTGGCCGAGCGAGGTCACGTCACCGCGTGGGCCGGCTGGGGCGCGCTGGCCACGGTCGGTGCGGCGGGTCTGGCTCACGCAGACGTCACGATCTTCGCCGGGGTGGCGCTGATGTTCGCGGCGCTGTCTCCACCCGTGGTCGGTCTGGTCACGCGGGCGACCGCTGGCCACGGTGGCCCGCCCGCCCGGTCACGACGCGGACACCTCCTCTGGCCGGTTCCGCTGTCAGCCGCCGATGCGGAGCACGACTCAGCAGACCTCCGACAGCGCGAGAACGCGATGCTGCAGGTCCATGACGAACACAGCCTGCGGGCCATGGCGGACCAGCTCCGCACCCTCAGCGACCTGGAGCTTTGTCGGGCCTGGCGCCGCAGCTTCCTGGTGCTGGACGCCGCCGCCTCGCCGGTGATCCGACTGGCGGTGGTGCAGCTGCGGCAGGCCTACCTCGATGAGCTGGGGCGCCGTCGCCCCGACGCGCTCCAGGCCTGGTTCGACGCGGGCGGTCGCGCAGCCAGCGGCCCCGACAGGTTCTTCCTCGACGCTTCCTGAAAGGCATCGCGATGGCCCGCCCCGGTTCGGACCGGTCGATCGACACAGCACCGCCCTCGCCTCGCGCGCAGCGACTGCACCGCGTCGCGCGCTGGTCCGACGAGCGCACCGGCCTCGCGTCGCTAGCGCGCGCCAACCTGCGCAAGATCTTCCCCGACCACTGGTCGTTCATGCTGGGCGAGATCGCCCTGTGGAGTTTCGTCGTCCTGCTCGTGACCGGTGTCCTGCTGACCTTGTGGTTCAAGCCGAGCATGTCGGAGGTCACCTATCAGGGCTCCTATGACCTCCTGCGCGGCACCACGATGTCAGAGGCCTACCGCTCCACGCTGCGCCTCTCCTTCGACGTACAGGGCGGGCTGTTGCTGCGCCAGATGCATCACTGGGCCGCCATGTTCTTCATCGGCGGGATGATGTTGCACCTGGTGCGCGTGTTCTTCACGGGGGCCTTCCGCAAGCCTCGCGAGCTCAACTGGGTCGTGGGCTCGCTCATGCTTCTGCTCGGCACCCTGGAGGGGTTCACCGGCTACTCCTTGCCCGACGACCTCCTGTCCGGCACCGGCGTGAGGATCTCCTACAGCTTCTTCGAGGCGATCCCTGTGGTGGGGACCTATCTGGCCTTCCTCGCCTGGGGCGGCGAGTATCCCGGAGACGACATCGTGAGCCGGCTCTACAGCGTCCATGTCCTGCTGATCCCCGGGCTGCTGCTGGGGCTGATCAGCGTGCACATGATCCTCCTCGTCTATCAGAAGCACACCCAGTGGCCGGGCCCGGGCCGCACCGAGGACAACGTCGTCGGGTTCCCGCTGTTGCCGATGTACCTCGCCAAGTCGTCCGGCTTCTTCTTCATCGTCTTCGGCACCATCGCCACCGCCGGCGGGCTGTTGACCATCAACCCCGTCTGGAAGTACGGCCCCTACGACCCGTCCAAGGTCACCGCCGGGTCGCAGCCGGACTGGTACATGGG
>JAGQUE010000223.1:2149-11033 GCA_020438665.1 Nocardioidaceae bacterium
ACCATCGCGTGGAACGTCATCGTCCCCATCTTCGTGATCGCACCGGGCCTGTTCACGATCGTGCTGATGCTTCCGTTCCTGCACAACTGGCTCACCCGCGACCGACGTGAGCATCATCTGCTGCAGCGACCCCGGGACGCCCCGAACCGGACAGCGACGATGGTCGCCCTGATGACCTGGTACCTCGTGATGTTCGTCGCCGGAGGCAACGACATCATCGCCATCCAGTTCTACCTGTCCATCGAACAGATCATCTGGTTCCTGCGCATCGCCTTCTTCGTCGCACCGATCGCGGCCTTCATCGTCACCCAGCGATGGTGTGTGGCCCTGCAACGCAAGGACAACGAGCGTCTCAAGCACGGACTCGAGACGGGGATCATCTCGCGCGCCCCCTCTGGTCGCTACAGCGAGCGGCATGCCCCGATCCCTCTCGAGCGTGCCTATCGCCTCGGGCTCCGCGAGGCCGCCAGCCCCGCACAGCACAGTGCCGAGACGGCCGATGGCCTCCCGGCGCCGCGCCGGGCCGAGCGCCTCCGGCGCTCCCTGGTCGCGCAGCAGGACGTCGTGCGGCAGGACCCGCCCCCGTGGCCGGAGGTGGAGGCGGGGCGCCGCGCGGCGCCCCACGATGGGGAGCCGGCAGCCGACGGGCATCAGTTCGACGGCCGTGAGGACCTGGGACGGGCCCCGCTGCGGGGCAAGCCCCGGAGCTGACCGCAGATCACACCCGGCACCACCCGGAGGGGTGAGTCGCCGCCGCCGTCCCACGGCGACGGTGGAGGTACGACGACTCCCGGGGAGACCACATGACCACCACGCACCCACACCTCACCGCCATCGCCGAGCAGCTGACCTCACACGGCCGAGGCATCCTGGCTGCCGATGAAAGCATCGGCACGATGTCGCAGCGCCTCGTCGACGCCGGCGTCGAGCCGACCGAGACCAACCGCCGCGACTACCGGGAGCTGTTGCTCACCGCGCCCGGGCTGAGCACCCACGTCAGCGGCATCATCCTCAGCGACGAGACGTTCGGCCAGACGCTGTCGGACGGGCGGACGTTCCCGGACGCCGCCCGCGCCCTCGGCATCCTGCCCGGCATCAAGGTGGACACCGGGACGGTGCCGCTGCCCGACGGGTCCGGCGCCCTCATCACCCAGGGCCTGGACGGCTTGGACGAGCGGCTGTCGTCGTACGCCGAGCGCGGGGCGGCCTTCGCCAAGTGGCGCGCCGTCATCGACGTCACCACCGTGACCGACGAATCCGCCCGGGCCAACGCTCGGGCCCTGGCCGCCTATGCCGTGGCCTGTCAGCGTCTCGGCATCGTCCCGATCGTCGAGCCCGAAGTCTTGGCGACCGGCGACCACGAGCTCGCCGCCTCGGCCGCCGCGTCACGGACCGCGCTGACCACACTGTTCGAGGAGCTCCGGAGCGCCGGGGTCGACCTCGCCGGGATCGTGCTCAAACCCAGCTTCGTGACGCCCGGGCTCGCCAGCCGCCAGGTGTCGGCAGCGACGGTCGCGACCGTGACCTGGGACGTGCTGCGCAAGACCGTCCCGGCCGAGCTCACGGGCGTCGCCTTCCTGTCGGGCGGGCACCCGACCGCACGAGTGTGCGCCTGGCTGGCGGCGCTCAACGAGGTTCCCGACGTCCCGTGGAACCTCACCTTCTCCTTCGGCCGGGCCCTGGTGAACGACGCGTTGGCCACCTGGCACGGCGACCCGTCGCGCACGGCGGCCGCTCAGGAGGCCCTGCTGGCCAACTGTGCCGACGCGGCAGCGAGCACGGCCGTCGTCACGGCCTGATACGCCCGCGAGCGGGGGGCCGGCCAGCGGCCGATTTCGACACGCTCACGCATGATCACTCAGGCGAGCCGCCGAGCTGCCGATTGCTGGGACAACGAGCGGGTGGCGTGGCAAGCCGCCACCCGCTCGTTCCCACACCAGCCTCGAGCCGACAGCGGGGTCGCCATGCACACCTACACCAAGATCTGGGTCGCGGTCGGCGTACCCATCCTGGCGGCCGGCTCGGCCCTCGCCATGGTGGAGAACGTCGGAGCCGCGGTGCTCCTGTTCGCCTTCGGCGCCATCGCCGGCGCCGTCATCCACCTCGATCGCGAGGACGTCGTCCGTGCCGAGGGCGAGCGGAGGCGGCGGTTGGCTCCCCACACCAGTCGGCGGACGGTGGGACCGGCCATCCTCGGCGGGCTGATGCTCGCCGGGTCGCTCGGCCTGGCCCTCATGGACGGCCAGATCTTCCTCGGCATCATCTTGTTGGCGGCCATCACGAGCCCGTGGGCGGTGCGGCCGTTGGTCGCCGCCACCCGTCGCGAGAAGGTTCCTGACTATCCACTCGCTGGCGTCATCGACATCGAGTCCGCCCAGCGGCTCTGGGTCGAGGCGACCATGAGCATGGAACTGGTGCCGTCGGTGGACATCGAGACGGCACTCGCCGAGCTCCCCCACCTGTCCGACCTCGAGGTCTGCCACGCCTGGCGGCGCAGCTTCGTCGTCCTGGACTCGGTGTCGAACCCGCGAGACCGGCTGGCGGTGGTCCAGCTCCGGGAGGCCTACCTCGACGAGCTCGACCGGCGCCAACCCCGCGCACTGCGCGCCTGGCTCGCCGCCGGTGGCCGGGCCGCCAGCGGGCCGGACAAGTACTTCCGCGACGCGTCCTGACCTGACCGGCGGTCCTCCGGAGGGGTGCTGTCGGCTGCCTAGTCCGGGGCCCCCACGTCGGGCAACTGCCTGCTGGTCACCAGCTCGTGGGCGACGTCACGCAGCTTGAGGTTGTGGTCCTGGCTGTAGCGCGCCAGCACTGAGAACGCCTGGTCGGCGCTCAGCGCATAGCGCTCCATCAGGATCCCCTGCGCCTGACCCACGAGCTTGCGGGCGTCAACGGCCTGCCAGAGGTTCTCCGTCGTACGCGCGGAAGCCAGCGCCACGGCGGCGTGGCGAGCCAACAGGTGGGCGATGGCCTGGTCGTCGATGTCGAACCGGTCGGGCGCCCGGTCATAGAGGTTGAGGGCACCGATGGTGGTGGCGCTGGTATAGAGGCGCACGCTCAGCATGCTGCGGATGCCGAGCGCCGCGACCCCGGCCGCCCAGGCGGGCCAGCGTGACTCGGTGCGGGTGTCGGACACCAGGACGCTATAGCGGTCGCCGATCACGTCGAGGTTGGGGCCTTCACCGGCCTCGATCTGGACCAGCTCGAGCTTCTCGACCAGGGGGTCGGTGACCGCCTCGGTCTCGATCCGGCGACGCCCGTGGACGAACACCACGCCGGCGAGCTCGCAGCTGACCGCCTTGAGGGCATAGGCCAGCACCCGATCGACGGTCTCCTCGACGGTCGGGTCGTCGTGCAGGCTGATCGCCAGGTCCGCCAGGTCCTCGGCGACGTGGTCGTGCCTGCGGGGTGGTGGCCTGTCCGCGCTCATGTGACTCGATCTAACCACGGGACCCGCGCCCTCCTCTGCGTCGATTGGCCGTGGATCGTCAGGATCCCCTCGAGCCGTGACCAAACCTAGGGGGCCGCCGGGCGCAGCGCTTCACCCCTAGGGGGGAACCGCGCCGGCCCCTGACACGGGGCACGGCGGCACAGGTCACGGACACAGGTCACGGTCACTGATCGCGGACGCTCTGCCCACACGCATGCCGGCCCACGGGCCGGGTACGGCGTCAGCAGGGCGAGGCGCGCCCGTGCGAGCCGAAGGAGACCGACCATGACGATCACCTCGCTGGTGGTGGGCTTCATCGTGATCGCTGGGCTGGTGATCGCCGTCTTTGTGCTCATGTGGCGTCACGACGCCAGCCGGGCCGACGACATCTCCGGGGACACCGACCGGCTCGACGCCCTGGCCGACGAGCATCGACACCGGCCCGACTGACCGCACTCCCAGCCGAGGTCGGACCGCGGAGCGAGGTCACCGTCGGCGGCCTCACAGCAGTCGTTGGAGTGCCTCGATGGCTCCGCGCAGGAAGCGCTCGACCACGCGACGCTCCTCCTCCGATAGCGTCGCATCGAGCGCGTCGAGCGAGGCGAACATGGGCATCAGGTGGCCGATCACCTCGGCCCGGGCCGAGTCGGTCACCACGACCCGGGTGCGGCGCCTGTCGTCGGCGTCGCGCTCGCGTCGCACGTGTCCACGCCGCTCGAGGCGGTCGACGATCCCCGATGAGGCGGCCGAGGTGACCTGGAGGTGGCGGGCCAGGTCGGCGGGGCCGACCTGATGGGCCATCAGCAGCTCCAGCGCCGCCAGCTCGGAGTGGCTCATCTCGGCGCGCCGCGCGACGGCCGGCGCCACCTGCGCCCCGACGTCGAGCAGCTGCCGCAGGAGCTGGAGCGTCTCGCTGGACGCCCCGGGCGGTACGGCGTCGCCCGGCACCGGGCCGGTGCCGTGATCCTCGGGCGGGTTGGACAAACACTGCTCCTTGGTTAGAGTTCCCTCAGTTAGTTGCTAACCATCTTAGTTACCAACTGAGCAACTCGCTCAGTGTAAAGGAGGAACCCCCCATGCGGCAGGTCTCTGCGGTTCTGGTCCGGCGGGGACGCAGCTGGTGGGTGGCCATCGCCCTGATCATGGTGGCCCTCCTGACGATCGGCCTTTACGGGGAGGCCGATCGTCAGGCGTCCTCGACCGACGCGCTCCCGGCCGGTCTCGACAGCACCAAGGTCGTCGAGCTCGAGGCACAGCTGCCGCAACAGGAAGACAGCACGGCCGTCGTCCTCTTCACCGCCGACAGCGGCGAGCTGAGCGAGCAGGCGCTCGCGACACTGCGGCAGAGCTACCCCGACCAGGGACCCGCACCCGGACTCGTCGTCAGCGAGGACAAGACCGCCGCTCTCGCCGTCGTCCCCGTCCAGGGGACGGAGGCGACCGAGGTCGCCGACCAGGTCAAGGAGCTGCGCGCCCAAGCCGCCGACAACGCGCCCGAGGGGGTCTCCTCGCAGGTCACCGGACCGGCCGCCATCCAGGCCGACCTTGCCGCCGTCTTCGACGGGGCCAACTTCCGGCTGCTCGCGGTCACCGCCGGCGTGGTGGGTCTGCTGCTGCTCATCACCTATCGCAGCCCCCTGCTGTGGCTGGTGCCACTCATCGTCGTCGGTATCGCCGACCGGCTGGCGGCCACCGTCGCCACCCACACCCTGCGGATCTTCGACGTCCCGTGGGACGAGTCGACCATCGGCATCCTTTCGGTGTTGGTGTTCGGTGCCGGCACCGACTATGCCCTGCTGCTGATCTCGCGCTACCGCGACGAGCTGCGCCTGCGTGAGGACCGCTACGACGCGATGCGCCATGCCCTGACCCGGACCGCCGAGGCCGTGCTGTCGAGCGCCTCCACCGTGGTCGTCGGCGTGCTGACGCTGCTGCTCTCGCTCGTGCCATCGACCCGGGGACTCGGCCTCGCCTCCGCTGTCGGCATCGTCGTCGCCGCCTTCTATGCCCTGGTCGTGCTGCCCACCGTGCTGGTCCTGTTCGGCCGCTGGATCTTCTGGCCGCTCACCCCGCGGGTGGGTCAGCAGGCCCTGGTCGACCACGACCGCTCCGTCTGGAGCCGCATCGGGCGACGGGTCGAGCAGCGCCCCGGCGCCTTCGTGGTCGGCGCGATCGTCCTCCTGGCCGCCCTCGCCTTCGGGACCACCCAGATCCGCTCCGGGTTGTCGCAGTCCGAGCAGTTCCTCGACAAGCCCGAAGCCATCTCCGCGGCCGAGCGGCTGGCCGAGTCCTTCCCGGCCGGCACCTCCGACCCGACCGTGGTGATCACCCGGGCCGACCCGCAGCAGGTGGCCGACGCAGCCTCCCAGGTGACCGGGGTGGAGTCGGCCCAGCCGACCACCACCGCCGACGGCCTGTCCCAGGTCAACGTCATCCTTGACGCGGCTCCCGGCTCCGCCGACGCCCGCGACGCTATCGGCGCCCTCCGTGACGCGCTGGCGTCCTTCGACGAGACCTATGTCGGTGGAAGCGAGGCCCAGGCCGTCGATGCCAACGAGGCCTCCAACCGCGACCGGCTGGTCATCATCCCGCTGATCCTGGTGCTGGTGCTCGTCGCCCTGGGACTGCTGCTGCGGTCGGTGGTCGCACCCCTCATCCTGGTCGCCACGGTCGTGGCGACCTATCTGGCCAGCCTCGGCCTCTCCTGGTGGCTGTTCACGGGTGTGCTCGGCTTCGAGCGGCTGGACAGCGGGGTCCCGCTCCTGGCCTTCCTGTTCCTCGTGGCGCTGGGTGTCGACTACAACATCTTCCTGGTGAGCCGGGCCTCCGAAGAGGCGTCCGAGCACGGCACCCGCAAGGGGATGCTCCGCGCCCTGACCGCCACCGGCGGGGTGATCACCAGCGCCGGCATCCTGCTGGCGGCCGTGTTCGCGGTGCTCGGGGTGCTGCCCCTGGTCGTGCTCGCCCAGCTCGGTGTCGTCATCGGCGTCGGCGTCCTGCTGGACACGCTGCTGGTCCGCACGGTGCTGGTGCCGGCCATCGCGCTCGAGCTGGGCGACCGGTTCTGGTGGCCGCGCAAGGTCGGCTGACCCCGCGGCCCCACGCGCCGGGTTCGGTGCGGCGGTCAGCCCGGATCCAGGCTCAGGCCTCCTGGGAGACCGCCGCGGCCTCGCGGCGCCGTACGGCGGCCAGGCTGGTCAGCGTCGTGACGACCAGGATGCCGACGATGACACCGAGCGACAGCAGCGTCGGGATCTCGGGAGCCGACGGCCACACCAGGTGGGCCCAGTGCAGGACGAGCTTGGCGCCGATGAAGCCCAGGATGGCGGCCAGACCGAACCCGAGGTGCACGAGCTTGTCGAGGGCGCCGCGCAGCACGAAATAGAGTGCGCGCAGGCCCAGCAGGGCGAACGCGTTGGTGGCGAAGACCAGGAACGGGTCGCCCGTGATGCCATAGACGGCCGGGACGGAGTCGACGGCGAACACGATGTCGGTCATCAGCACCGTGCCCACCACGAGCGCCATCGGCGTGAGAGCGCGGCGCGTTCCCTCACGGACCACCATCCTGGTCCCGGCGTAGTCCTCGGTGACGGGCATCCACCGACGCAGCAACCGCACCACACGCATGTCGTTGACGTCCCGGGCATGCTCCTCGTGTCGCAGCGCCCCCACGAGCAGCTTGACCGCCGTGGCGGCCAGGATCAGGCCGAAGAGCAGGAACACCCAGTCGAAGGCGGCCAGCGCGGCGGCGCCGACGGCGATGAAGATGCCGCGCAGCACGAGCGCTCCGGCGATGCCATAGAGCAACACCCGCTGCTCGAGCGCCCGCGGGACCGCGAAGCCGGCCAGGATCAGCATGAACACGAACAGGTTGTCGACGCTGAGCGACTTCTCGACCAGGTAGCCGGCGTAGTACTCGAGCCCCCGCTCGGCGCCATAGCCCTGCCAGACATAGACGCCGAACGCCAGCGGCAGGGCGATATAGAACGCCGACCACCCGAGCGCCTCGCGCATGCCGACCTCGTGGGGTCGACGGGTGAGGACGAAGTCGAGGACCAGCAGGCCGATCACGACGGCCAGCGAGATCCCCCACAACAGCGGCGTGCCGATCGACGGCAGTCCCTCGGCAGCGGCAGGGTCGGCGGCGGCCAAGGCGGTCGAGGCATACAGGGGCAGGGACACGGATCTCCTCAGGTCGAGCGGCCTGAGGTCTCCTCCACCCGGCGACCGGGCCCTCGACCGGGGCACCGGAAGGTGCCGTGGTGACCGGGACGAGGCATTGGGAGTACTCCCCTCGGCGGCAAAGTCTAGGGGACCACTACAGAATCCCCAAACCCGGCGGCTGCGGCCCCGACACGCATCGCAAATCCTCGGTTGACCGTCAAGCGTCGGTTACAAAGGGTGAGGCCCCGCAAAGTATGAGTTTGCGGGGCCTCGATGTCGTCCGGCCCGAAGGCCCTCTGACACCGACTGTTCTATCCCCGCCAGCCGGGCGAGCACAAGTGCCCACCTCGAATTCCACGGATGGAGTTAACGGCCGTCGGCGGGCCGGGCCGGGGACTCGTGCGCGCCCAGGTGGGCGTCGATCTCGGACAGCACCCTGGCGCGCGTCGGCTCGTCCGCGAATGACGCCGTCACGGCAGCCCGGGCCAGGTCGGCCACGCCCGAGGCGTCCAGCCCGAGCAGCCCGGCCGCGACGGCGTACTCCTGGTTGAGGGTGGTGCCGAACATCGGTGGGTCGTCGGAGTTGATGGTCACCGTCACCCCGGCCGCCACGAACTCGCGCAGTGGGTGCTCCTCCAACGAGGCCACCGCCCGGGTCGCGACGTTGGACGAGGGGCACACCTCGAGTGGGACGCCGGTCTCGGCCAGGTGGGCGAGCAGGGCGGGGTCCTGGGCCGCCGACGTGCCGTGGCCGATGCGCTCGGCGCCCAGCACGCGGAGGGCGTCCCAGACCGTCTCGGGTCCGGTGGTCTCCCCCGCGTGGGGCACGCTGTGCAGCCCGGCCGCCCGCGCGGCGGCGAAGTGGGGCTCGAACTGCGGTCGGGGCACGCCGATCTCCGGACCGCCGAGCCCGAACCCGACCAGGGCGTCGACGCGGTGGTCGAGCGCGAAGCCCAGGGTCGCGTCGGCGGCGGGGACACCGAACTCCCCCGGGATGTCATAGATCCAGCGCAGCACGATGCCGAAGTCGCGCTCGGCGCCGACCCGGGCGTCCTCGATCGCCTCGGTGTAGGCCTCGATCGGCATGCCGGCGTCGGCGAGGTCGGGACGGACGCTCGTGAACGGCGTGCAGGTCAGCTCGGCATAGCGGATCCGCTGCTCGGTAGCCATCTCGCGGGCTACCTCATAGGTGAGCAGGTGGACGTCCTCCGACGTCGAGACCAGTGCCGTGACCGCGAGGTAGACGTCGATGAAGTGGGCGAAGTCGCGGAACTCGAAGAACCGGCGCAG
>JAGQUE010000224.1 GCA_020438665.1 Nocardioidaceae bacterium
AGCGGCAGCAGCGGCAGGTCGATGGCGCTCATGGCGCACATCCTAAGGTTCGGCGCGAGCGTCGCCGGAGCCGCCTCCGAACGGTCACAGGAACGTCGGATGAGGGAGGTACGGCGCGGGGACGCGCGTGTTGCGCACGCCGAGGAAGCCGTGACCGAAGATCGACAGCCGAGCCTCGACCGCCACGTCGAGCGCCCACTGGTTGGCCGCGGTGACGTGGCCGACCCGGACGGGCACGTCCGGATCGGACGCGGCGAGCGCCTCCCACAGGAGTGCTCGGGCGGCCTTGCGGTGGGTGGCGGCGAGCACGACCGGGGCACCGGTGGCGTCGACGTAGGCATATCCCGAGGCAGCGGGACGGTCGGTCACCAGGAGTCTCAGCAGCGAGCCCATGACCGCGTGGTCGGGGCCGTGGGCGGCGCCCCGGATGCGGCGGTCGAGGCTGTCGAGCAGGTCGACGTCCTCGGGGCCGCCGTCGCGGACATGGCGGTCGGGTGCGGGGAGGTCGGCCCGGGCCACCTGCCCCCACAGCAGCATCTGCGGGTGCAGGTCGAAGCCGATGGAGCGATAGAGCCTCACCGCGCGCGGGTCGGGGGAGGCGTTGAGCATCGCGCGCAGACAGCCACGCCCATGGCTGCGGGCGGCGCCGAGCAGCGCCCGCCCGATGCCGCCGCCCTGCTCGTCGGGCGCGACGGCGTAGGACGCGAGGATCCACATCAGCTCGCGCGCCAACGAGGTGGCGAACCCGACGACCTCGCCGCTGCGGTCGGCGACCCAGCAGCCGCCGGGGTCGGTGCGGATCAGGTGCTCGGTCCGGGTGTGCCAGTCGGCTGCCCGCTCGCCCGAACGGGGGGACGGCTCCGGCCAGCCGCGCTGGGCGCTGCGCTGATCGACCTCCAGATAGGCCTGCGCGCTGAGCCGTTCGGCCGCGCCGACGTCTGCGACCCGCATCGGTCGGATCAGGACGTCATCGGAACTGGTCGCCATGGCGACCCGATCGTATGACGCAACCCCGGCCGGGCAGGATGGGCGCGTGCGCGTCCTCTTCGCCCCCGACAAGTTCGCCGGCACGCTGACCGCGGTCCAGGCCGCCGAGGCGATGGCCCGTGGCTGGGCCCGGCAGGCGCCTGGTGACGAGCTCGACCTGGCGGCGATGTCGGACGGCGGACCGGGGTTCGTCGACGTGCTGCACGCGGCCCTGGGCGGTGAGCTTCACGCCGCCACGGTGCCCGGGCCGTTCGGCGACGCCGTCCCGGCGACACTGCTCGTGGTCGACGACACCGCCTATGTCGAGAGCGCCCAGGCCTGCGGGCTCCACCTCACCGGCGGACAGCGGGCCGAGGAGGCGAGCACGGTCGGGGTCGGGACCTTGGTGGGTCTCGCGGTCGATGCCGGCGTACGCCGCGTCGTGGTCGGATTGGGCGGGTCGGGGACGACCGACGGGGGAGCGGGGCTGCTGGCGGCCCTGGGCGCGGGCGCCGACGTGGCCCTCGACCGGGGGCCTCGCGGGCTGGCCGGCGTCACCACCGTGGACCTCGCCGCGGCCACCGCGAGGGTCTCGGGCGTGGAGCTGGTGGCGGCGAGCGACGTGGACAACCCGCTCGCTGGGTTGTTCGGCGCCGCCAAGACCTATGGCCCCCAGAAGGGCATCCCGGAGGACCGGCTTCCGGCCGTCGACCAGGTGCTCGAGCAGTGGGCCGCGGCAGTCGACCGACGGGTGGCCCTCGAGAAGGGCGCGGGCGCGGCCGGTGGCCTCGGGTTCGCCTTGCTGGCGCTCGGTGCCGTGCGCGAGCCGGGGATCGGCCTGGTGGCCGCCGCGGTGGGGCTTGCCGACCGTGCCCGCTGGGCCGACCTGGTCGTGACCGGGGAGGGTTCCTTCGACTTCTCCAGCCGATCGGGGAAGGTCCCCCACGGCGTCGCCGAGATCGCGGCGGACGCGGTGCGCCCCTGCATCACGCTCGCGGGGCGGGTGCTGATCGGCTCGCGTGAGATGCGTGCCCTCGGCATCGAGTCGGCCTACTCGCTCGTCGACCTGGTGGGGGAGGAGCAGGCGCTCGCCGACCCCGTCGGGTCGCTGGAGCGGCTCGCGGCCCGGACCGCGCGCACCTGGTCGCGGGATGCGCCGGAATAACCAAGGCTGTGCGACCATTGATCTCCACAGATGCACGCGGGCGGACCGCGGCCACGACGAGGCACGGGAGCGAGAGAACATGACCGAGCAGGTCGACACCACCTTCGAGCACCGCACCGACGGGATCAACCTGAGCACCGTCGCGGCGAGCAAGGTCAAGAGCCTCCTCGAGCAGGAGGGTCGCGACGACCTCCAGCTGCGCATCTCGGTGCAGCCCGGCGGTTGCTCGGGTCTGCGCTACCAGCTCTTCTTCGACGAGCGCACGCTCGACGGCGACGTCGTCAGCGACTTCGGTGGCGTGGCCGTCGTCGTCGACCGGATGAGCGTCCCCTACCTCAGCGGCGCCACGATCGACTTCGTCGACACGATCGAGAAGCAGGGCTTCACGATCGACAACCCCAACGCGGGCAGCTCCTGCGCCTGCGGCGACAGCTT
>JAGQUE010000225.1 GCA_020438665.1 Nocardioidaceae bacterium
AACTCCCGGGAGACCGACCCGGTGGCGGGCATCCAGTCGCTCACCGACGGCAACGGTGCGGATGTCGTCATCGACGCGGTCGGGCGCCCCGAGACCTGGAAGCAGGCGTTCTATGCCCGCGACCTGGCCGGCACCGTCGTCCTCGTGGGGGTGCCGACGCCGGACATGAAGGTCCCCGACATCCCGCTGATCGACGTCTTCGGTCGCGGCGGTGCCCTCAAGTCCAGCTGGTACGGCGACTGCCTGCCCAGCCGCGACTTCCCGATGCTCGTCGACCTCTACCAGCAGGGTCGGCTCGACCTCGACGCGTTCGTGTCCGAGGAGATCCGTCTCGAGGACGTCGAGGCGGCGTTCGAGAAGATGCACCACGGTGACGTGCTGCGCTCGGTGGTGATCGTGTGAGCGACCTCCCGGCAGCGCCGGGCCCGACGTGCCCACCCGGCCGGATCGACCAGGCCGTGACCCGGGGGACCTTCAGCCTCGACGGGGAGACCTTCGATGTCGACAACAACGTGTGGGTGGTCGGCGACGACCAGGAGTGCCTGGTCGTCGATGCCCCCCACGACGTCGAGGCCATCCTGGGTGCGGTCGACGGGCGCCGGGTCACCGCCATCGTGTGCACCCACGCCCACGACGACCATGTGCGCGTGGCGCCCGAGCTGCGGCGTCGCACGGGCGCCCCGATCCTGCTCCACCCCGACGACCGGCCGCTGTGGGAGCTGACCCACCCGGAGGAGTCCTGGGACGAGGACCTCGCCGACGGACAGCAGATCGCCGTCGGTGGCATGACGCTCACGGTCCTCCACACGCCGGGTCACGCCCCCGGGGCGGTCTGCCTGTCGCTGCCCGACCACGGGTGCGTCTTCACCGGCGACACGCTGTTCCAGGGCGGGCCGGGGGCCACCGGCCGCTCCTTCAGCGACCGGCCCACGCTCGAGGCGTCGATCCGCGCCAAGCTGTGGCCGCTCGGTGACGACGTCGTGGTGCACACCGGCCACGGCGGCGACACGACGATCGGGGCGGAGCGCGCCCTGCTGGGCTGACGCGGCGGGGGCCGAGGCGCAGCCGTTCTGAGAAGAGCCTGAACGGCGAAGGTCGGAAAGGGACCCCCAAGGTGAGGCGATCCTGTGTGATCGACGAGCCACGATGAGAGTGACCCGAATCCTACGGACCCAAACGGTTGAAGGATAAATTACGAGTCAACCGGGGTTTCGAGAGATCCTCGAACCCGCACTCTCAGGAGGAACCCACCATGCGCGCCACCCTCGACAAGCTCATCTCCTGGACCGGCCTGCTGCTCGCAGTCGTTCTGCTCGTGGCAGGAGGTCTCTTGACGTGGGCCAGCTCGTTCGTCGCTGACCAGGTCAGCCAGCAGCTCGGCGACCAGCACATCACCATGCCGGCCGGCGACGCCCTGACCACCCCGGAGCAGAAGGACGCCCTCGGCAAGTACGCCGGCGAGCCCATGACGACCGGAGCCCAGGCCAAGGCCTACGCCGACCACTACATCCTCGTCCACATGAACGAGGCCTCCGGTGGCAAGACCTACTCCGAGGTCAGCGGTGAGTACATGGCCGCCGGCTGCAGTGACCCGGCCAACGCCAGCAGCGACCAGTGCCAGCAGCTCGGCGGCCTCCGGGCCACGCTGTTCCAGGGCAGCACGCTCCGCGGCCTGCTCCTGTATGGCTACGCCTTCGCCACCATCGGCAAGATCGCCTTCATCGCCTCGATCGGCGCCTACATCGCTGCCGCTCTGATGCTGGTCCTCGGCCTGCTGGGCCTCAGCCACGCCAAGAGGGTCGCGGCCGCCCAGGCCTGACGCACCCGGATCGGCGGGACACCACCCACCCCCGAACCGTCGATCCGCCCCCCACCCTCGGCCCGGTCACCTCTCGGGAGGTCACCGGGCCGAGGCGCGTCCGCCCGGCGTACGACGTGCCGGCGCACCGACCGCTGGGTCGGTCAGAACGGCTGCACGAGCAGGGCGGTGCCGATCCCCCCGATGCGGGTCAGCACCAACGTCGCCTCCGACTCCCCGGCGAGGTCGAGCCGCTTGCGCAGCGCATCGGGGGCGACGTCCACGCCCCGCTTCTTGATGGTGAGCCGGCCGATGCCCCGCTGTCGGAGCGCGGCCTTGAGCTGCTTCTCGCGATAGGGCAGCTGCTCGACGACGCGATAGCCGCGCGCGAAGGGGGACTGGAAGGGCTCGTCGGAGGTGACATAGGCGATGTGCTCGTCGACGAGGCCGCCGTGGACGCCGGCCGCGACCGCCGTCACCAGGCCGGCCCTGATCACTGCCCCGTCGGGCTCATAGAGGAAGTCCCCGAGGTCGCGCAGCGGGCGGTCCGCCCCCGCGTAGGGGTCGTCCTCCTCGGTCAGCGTCGCCAGGCCGGACGCCGCCAGCACCGTCGCTCGGTGGTGGCAGGTCGCGAGCCGCGGTGACCACAGCGCCGCCTCCTTGACCTCGCCCCGCAGGCTGACCCACTCGGCCTCCACGCCGGGTGGCACCAGCTCGTGGGGGATGCCCGGGGCCACCTTGACCACGGCACGCCCGCCGAGCAGGCGGACCACGGCGTCCCAGCCGGGCTCCCACCC
The DNA here is from genome assembly GCA_020438665.1 of Nocardioidaceae bacterium. Next base: position 2,596 of record JAGQUE010000225.1, read on the forward strand.
GTTGACGTCGAAGATGCGGCCGCGGGCCGACCGTCGCGACGGATCCAGGACGGCGACCCCGAATCCCGACACGTCGACGCCCGCGGCATCGGTCGCCATCACGGCTCCCGCGAGGCCGAGGGCGGCGAGGTTGGCGCCTGCGATCTCGGCGCGCACGGGGTCGAGGTCCACCCCGGCGGCGGTGAGGCCCGCGCGCGCCAGCTCCATCAGGTCGCCGCCGATGCCACAGCTGAGGTCGACGACGGTGTCGAGGTCGGTGGCGGCGACCCGGGCGGCTCGGTGGGCGGCGACCCGCGGGTGGGTCGCCTGCTCCAGGCCGTCGGGGGTGAAGTAGAGGCGGACCGCGTCGTCACCGAACTTCGCCACGGCGCGCGTCCGCAGGTCGACCTGGGTGAGCGCGGCAGCGGCGCGGTCGGCGTCCGGCTCGATCCTCCGGACGGCCTCGGCCGAGGCCATCGGGTCGCCGCCCGCATCGACATAGGCCATCGCTGCCCGCGCGAGCAGGCGCTGGCCGTCGCCCGTGAGCAGCCACCGGAAGGTCTCGAGCTCCACGCGGTCATCCTTGCGCATGGGTGACCGACTCGGTCGCTGGCGGGCTTTGACAGACTGGCCTCATGTCCACCACCGGGTCCTCGCGGACGCTGGTCGTCCTCCGTCACGGCAAGTCCGACTGGTCCGGGGCCCACCGCGACCGGGACCGTCCGGTCGGGGGCCGCGGGCGACGCCAGGCGGCGGCGGCCGGTGCCTGGCTGGCTGAGCGCCTCCCGTCGGTCGACGCCGCGGTGGTGTCCCCGGCCCAGCGCACCCGGACCACGTGGGAGCTGGTCGCGGCCGAGCTGGCCGACCCACCCGAACCGGTGCTCGACGAGCGCCTCTACGGCGGCTGGGGCGAGAGCCTGCTGGGCGTCGTCCGCGACCTGCCGGCCGCGGCGGAGACCGCGCTGGTGGTGGGGCACAACCCGGGGGTCGAGTACCTCGTCGAGCTGCTGACCGGGACGTGGGTGGACCTGCCCACGGCGTCCCTGGCCGTGCTCGACCTCGACGTCGCGTGGCGCGAGGCCGGCCGTGCCACCGGGCGCGTCCGTACGGCCGGCCGTCCCCCGGCCTAGGTCGAACGGGGGTGGGGGACCCTCTGTCTGGCACTCGATCCGGGTGAGTGCTAACGTCTGATCTGGCACTCTCGGCCTGAGGGTGCCAGCACCCTGCGATGGTGGGCGATCCCCGCGACGGCGCACCTCATCCGCAGGTCCATGCGCGCTCGGGGCGTTCGCCGGACGCCCCATGTTCGTTACGACTAGTGGAGAAAGTGGAGGTCGACATCGTGTCGGTCAACATCAAGCCCCTCGAAGACCGCATCGTCGTCAAGCCCCTCGAGGCCGAGCAGACCACGGCCTCTGGCCTGGTCATCCCGGACCCGGCCAAGGAGAAGCCGCAGGAGGGCAAGGTCCTCGCGGGGGGTCC
>JAGQUE010000226.1 GCA_020438665.1 Nocardioidaceae bacterium
CGTCGCGACCAGGTGGTCGCGTGGCGCGGCCCGATGCTCGACCGGGCGCTGGTGCAGATGCTGTCCGACGTGTTCTGGGGCGACCTCGACGTGCTGCTGCTCGACCTGCCGCCCGGCACCGGCGACATCGCCCTGTCCCTGGGCCAGCATCTCCCCAACGCCGAGGTCGTGGTGGTGACGACCCCCCAGGAGGCGGCCGCCGAGGTGGCCGAGCGTGCCGGCACGATGGCCTCGATGATGCACCAGCGCGTCATCGGCGTGATCGAGAACATGAGCTTCCTCGCCTGCCCCCACTGCGGCCTGGAGCACCGGTTGGAGATCTTCGGCAACGGCGGTGGGGCCCGGGTCGCGGCCACGCTGGCGGAGCGGTTCGGCTATGACGTACCCCTGCTCGGCGAGGTGCCGCTGGATGTGTCGCTGCGCGAGGGCGGCGACGCCGGTACGCCGATCGTGGCAGCCGACCCCGACGCGCCGGCGGCCCAGGTGCTCCTCCAGATCGCCGATACGCTCGACGGGCGTGGCCGCGGGCTGGCCGGGATGCAGCTCGGACTCACACCAACCACTAAGTTCTGACCCATGTTCGGCGTCGGTCTCCCCGAGTTGGCGGTGATCGCCTTCGTCGCGATCCTCGTCGCCGGGCCCGACCGGCTCCCCGATCTGGCCCGCCAGCTGGGTCGCCTGGCGCGCCAGCTGCGCAATCTGACGACCATGGCGCGCGACGAGCTGCGCAACGAGCTCGGCCCGGAGTACGCCGACCTGGAGCTGTCCGACCTCGACCCGCGCGAGTTCGTCAAGAAACAGATCCGGGAGGCCATGGAGGACGAGGCGGACACGGCGCTCGAGCCCGTCGCCGGGCCGCGGAAGCGGCGGCTGCGCTACGGCGAGATCCCGCCCTACGACGCCGACGCCACCTGACCGGGCCCCACCGCGCACTCCGGTCAGTCGCGGCTGCTGATCGCCGCCAGGGCCGCGAACGGGACCAGTGTCGCGACCCCCGCCTCACCGACGGCGACCTCGACGAAGTCCTTGCCGACCCGGAGCACCCGGGCGTCGTACTGATGCTGGTCGATGGTGTGTACGACGCAGGCGCGTCCGGACTCGGCGAGCCGTCGCAGTGCGGAGCCCAGTCCCAGGCGGGTGACCGGTGACCAGGCCAGCTCGGCCACGGACCGCTCGGAGCCGCCGGAGACCGACGTGACCGCAGCCCACGGCACGACCCAGTCGCGACCCGATGCCGCGAGCAGGCTCCAGCCGTCGCTGACTCTGGCGAGGCGTCCTCGCAGCACGCCGACTCCCATCACCGTGACCGCGATGTCGCCCCCCGCGGACGCCATCAGCCTGCTGCCCAGCGTCACCGCGGCGTATTCGGCACGCCCCCGGTCGACCAGCTCGACATCGCGTTCGCGGTCGTAGGCCGCCTCTGCCTGAGCCTCGAGGTCGTCGAGTAGCCCGAACAGATCGTCGCCCCAGGCCATGGGGCGACCCTGCCACGGCCACACCCCTGTGGACAACTGATTGACGTTCATCGTAAACATGGTTTGACTGATGCAAACGCACGCAAACTTACAGGAATGAACGATGGCGGGTCCCCGATCGATCCTGCGCCTCGGCGCTGTGTGGCTAGCGGCCATCGCCGCAGCCACCGCCCTCGCCGCCCTTGCCGCGCCCGACGCGATCGCGGCGGTCACCGCGGTCCGCTCCGGTGGCGCGCCGGCCGCCGGCTTCGGCGGCTGGGTCGTCTGGGGAGCCGCGGGGACGGCATCCCTGTGCGCTGCCTGGTTCGCCGTCGTGGCGACCCTCGTGCTCGGCTCGGCGCTGACCGGCGCGGCACTGGCGGGGGGGCCGTGGTGTCCCCCCTGGCTGCGGCGCGGCCTCCTCGCCGCCGGCGGCCTCGCCCTTGCCGGCGTCGTCGCGGTCCCCGCGGGTGCCGAGCCCGGGCACCCGGCCACGCCGCCCTCACTCGTGCGTCTCGTCGAGGGCCTGCCGCTGCCGGACCGGACGACCGACACTCACCGGACCCTCGGGCGCGCCGCATCGGCGCCGTCGGCACCGCACGACGTCGTCGTCGCGCCCGGCGACTGCCTGTGGCGACTGGCAGCGGCCTCGCTGCCTCCCCGCGCCACCGACACCGAGATCGCGGTCCGGTGGCACCGCATCTACCAGCTCAACCGGGCGGTCATCGGGGCCGATCCCGACCTGATCCAGCCCGGCCAACGCCTGCGGCTGCCCCCCACCACGACGAGAGGAGCACGATGACCATCACCGCGACGACCGTTCCCCCGATCCCGCTCCCCCGCGGCAGCATCCAGGGGTCGCTCGCCCTGCAGCTCATCCCCGACCACACACCCCCGCAGGTCGGGCCGACCCCGGGCCGCCCTGGCGGCGACGTCGTCCCCATCGAGCAGCCACTGCGACAGCGCATGGAGCAGTGGGCCCACCGCTACGCCCAAGCGGTCGTCGAGATCGTCAACGGTGACCGGCCGGTCAGCCAGGTGGTGCGATGGACCACCCCCGAGGTCTATGCCAACCTCACCCGGCGGGCCGTCCTGGTGGCTCGCGCCGGCGGGCACCGACCGGGCGAGGGACGCCGCGGCCAGGTGACCCGGAGCCAGGTGATCGGCGTCCGCACCTGCTTCGTGACTCCCCGCAAGGTCGAGGTGTCCATCCACGTGCGCCACGGCGAGCGTTCCCGCGCCATCGCCGCCTGCTTCGAGCTGATCCGCGACCGCTGGCAGTGCAGCGCCCTCGAGTTCGCCTGAGCAAGCATCGCCGACCGGCAGCTTCGCTGCCGGGTCGATGAGCAGTCAGCCGTTGACGCGTGTGGTCAGCCCGGTGGGGCCGCCGGGGGCGCCGTGACACTTCTTGTATTTCTTGCCCGAGCCGCAGGGGCACAGCGCGTTGCGGCCGACGCCGGCGAACGGGTCGTCCTTGGTGGTGGCGGTGGAGCCGGTCACCTCGACGTCGCCGCCCTCGCTGGGTGCGGAGTAGGACAGGTTCTGAGCCGCCTTGGCCTCGAGTCCCTTGGCCTTGATGAGCGGGTGCTCGGGCTCGACCTTGGGCGCCTCGGGCGCGGTCGGCGTGGCCTCCCCGAGGACGACGGGGGCGTCGACCATCTCGAAGATGCCCTCGTCCTCGAGCTCGACCTGCTCCTCGACCTGCACCTCGAGATTGAACAGGAACCCGACCGACTCCTCCTTGATGCCCTCCATCATGGCGGCGAACATGTCGAAGCCCTCGCGCTGGTATTCGACCAGCGGGTCGCGCTGGCTGTAGGCCCGCAGATAGATCCCCTCGCGGAGGTACTCCATCTCGTAGAGGCGCTCGCGCCACTTGCGGTCCACGACCGAGAGCAGCACGCGACGTTCCAGCTCGCGCCTGACCTCC
>JAGQUE010000227.1 GCA_020438665.1 Nocardioidaceae bacterium
GAGGACCAGATCTTCCGGATCGACCACTTCCTGGGCAAGGAGGCCGCCCAGAACATCCTCGCCTTCCGCTTCGCCAACGGCCTGTTCGAGCCGGTCTGGAACCGCAACATGATCGACCACGTCCAGATCGACGTCCCGGAGAAGCTCGGGCTCGAGCAGCGGGCGTCGTTCTATGAGGCGACCGGCGCCTATCGGGACATGGTCGTCACGCACCTGTTCCAGATCCTCGCGTTCACCGCGATGGAGGCGCCGACGGCACTCGATCCGCTCTCGATCACCGAGGAGAAGAACAAGGTCTTCCGGTCGATGCTGCCGATCTCGCCCGACGACGTCGTGCGCGGCCAGTACGCCGGCTATCGCGACGAGCCGGGGGTGGCCGCCGACTCCGAGACCGAGACCTTCATCGCCCTCACGTGCTTTGTCGACAATTGGCGCTGGGCCGGCGTGCCGTTCTATCTGCGCACCGGCAAGCGCTTGGGCGAGGGTCAGCGGATCATCTCGATCGCGTTCCGCGAGCCGCCCAAGTCGATGTTCCCGTCGGGCTCGGGGGTGGGGCAGAACGGCCCCGACCACCTGACCTTCGACCTCGCCGAGGAGGGCAAGATGTCGTTGTCCTTCTATGGCAAGCGCCCGGGGCCCGGCTTCCGGCTCGACAAGCTGTCGATGCAGTTCGCGATCGAGGAGACCGGCTGGGCCGGCTCGGTGCTCGAGGCCTATGAGCGGCTGATCCTCGACGCGGTCAAGGGCAACCACACGCTGTTCACGACGGCCGAGGGTGTCGAGCGGCTGTGGGAGATCTCCCAGCCGCTGATCGACAGCCCGCCGCCGGTCCGCCCCTATGCCGAGGGGTCGTGGGGTCCCAACCAGATCCACCAGATGATCGCACCCCACACCTGGCGGCTGCCGTTCGAGCGGGCCTGGCGCGAGAAGCGCTAGGCGATCCGCATGGACCTCTACGGCGACCTCGGGGGCCTCTACCTCGACTTCGCCGACCACGCGGCGGGCCAGTCGACGTGCTTCGAGGCGTGGGCGCGCGGGGTGGCCGCCGATCCCGACGTGCTGGCGTGGCTCGAGCGGCTGCCGGTGCTCAAACGCCAGCCCAACCTCGTCTTCGCCGCCGCGCGCTGGCACGGCGCTCCGGCCCCCGGGCCCTACACCGGCCTCCGCCAGGCTCTGCTCGGCGACGACGGTCGGGTCGTCGCGACGATCCTCGGGCGTCGTACCCAGACCAACGAGGTGGGCCGGCTGGCCACGCTGGTGCCGGCGTTCGGCGTGGCTGCTCGTGACTCTGGGGAGGCGCTGGCGCTGGTCGAGGTCGGGCCGAGCGCCGGGCTGTGCCTCTATCCGGATCGCTACCGCTACCGGTGGCGCGGTCCCGACGGCGAGACCGTGCTGGGGGTGGGGCCCGACCTGCCGTGTCGGGTCGACGGCCCGGTGCCTTTCCCCCAGGACGTCCCCGAGGTGGCCTGGCGGGCGGGCGTCGACCTGCACCCGTTGTCAGTGCAGGACCAGGAGTCCATGGACTGGCTCGAGACGCTGGTGTGGCCGGAGCAGGAGGACCGGCGGATCCGGCTGCGCGCCGCCATCGACATCGCCGCGGCCGAGCCGCCCTACCTCGTGCGCGGCGACCTGCTCGACGAGCTGCCGGCGCTGGTCGCCGAGGCGGAGGCGTTCGGTCGGGTCGTGGTCTTCCACAGCGCGGTGATCGCCTATCTGGAGCCGGCCGACCGGCGCCGCTTCGCCGACCTGATGCAGGGGCTGGTGGCCGCCGACGTCTGCCACTGGGTCAGCAACGAGGCGCCGGGTGTGCTCCCCCAGCTGACCGCCACCGGAGCCGCTCCGCCCGACCGGACGTCCTTCGTCCTGGGTCTGGACGGGCAGGCGGTGGCGTGGACGCACGGCCACGGGTCGAGCCTCACCTGGCTCTAGGAGAGTGCGGACGGGCGGGGTCCGGGGGCGTAGAGGGCGCGGATCTGCTCCCCCAGCCACCGCTCGTAGGCCACCCGTGACCAGCCGGCGCGGACCACGAGGCGGTCGTAGACGTCGGGGGCCATCAGGAGGCTGAGCACGTCGGCGGCGCGGCGCGCCGTCGTCGCGGCCGGCCTGCCCAGCCGCTCGACGAGATGGCTCGCGCCGACCCGGCGCTCGCGCTCGGCCACCTCCCAGAGCGCGGCGGCCGCGGGGTCGGAACCGGCAGCGCCGTGCAGGACCTCGTGGATGGGGTGGTAGCGGATGACCACCTCGGCGATGTGCCGGACGGCGAGCTCGATCGCGAGGTCGAGGTCGCCCGCGGCCGCGATGGCGGCCACGTCCGGGCGCGCCGTCACGGACTCGGGCTCGTCGTCTCCGGCCATGGCGACGTCGCGGACGGCCTTGAGCACCTGGGCCTTGTTGCCGACCGCGGAGAACACCGTCGGCTTGCTGACCCCGGCGCGTTCGGCGATCTGGTCGAGCGTCGTACGCCCGTAGCCCTGGGCGACGAAGAGCTCCCGGGCGGCCTGGAGGACCGCCGCGCGGCTCGCCGCGGCCTGGGCGTCGCGCAGCGGCGAGTGGTAGCGGCGCCTCTTGACATCGCGCATGGGGGAGAGGATACCGTGTGACTATTCGTTAGATGGTCAGTAGACGAAATGGAGTGAGCGGCATGAGCATCCCGTACGTCGCCCCCGGGGGAGTGCACGAGCAGCTGGAGTGGATCGGGGGTCATCGCCTGGAGGTGCTGCTGGACGGTGCCCGGACGGACGGACAGGTGACCGTCGTGCGCAGCCACCTCGGGTCCGGCTCGGCCTCGCCACTGCACCTGCATCGGCGCGAGGACGAGATCTTCGTCGTGCTCGCGGGCGAGGGCCTGGTCTGGGTCGGCGAGGAGCGGCACGAGGTCGGACCCGGGAGCGCGATGTTCCTACCGCGCAACGTCCCGCACGCCTACCGCTTCACCTCCGCCGACGTCGACTTCCTGACGATCTGCACGCCGAGCGGCATGGAGGACTTCTTCCGGGGCGCCGGCCGGCCCTGGGGCTCGCCCGGCGAGCCGGGCTGGGAGGTGACCACCGAGGCGCTGGTCGCCGCGGCGGCAGCGGGCGGCCAGGAGATCCTCGGCCCTCCTCCGTCGGACACCTGAGCCGCCCGGCGCGGCTCCCCACGGCACGCCTCGCCGACCCCGGCCCGCGGCAATCCCGCGGACCGCCTGCCGACGCGCCCCTGCCCCCGCTAGGGTCGCGCTGAGGGGTCCGGTCCCGAGCCCGGGCCTCGGGAGAGGACGACTGTGGCTTCGCGCAACGCGGAAACGGGCGGCGACCTGCCGCGATTGCCCGAGGGCTTCCGTTTCGGCACCAGTACGGCGGCCTACCAGATCGAGGGCGCGGCGACCGAGGACGGCAAGGGCCCGAGCATCTGGGACACCTTCGCCCACGAGCCCGGCCGGATCGTGGACGGCTCGACCGGCGACGTCGCGTGCGACCACTACCACCGCTATGTCGAGGACGTCGCGCTGATGAAGCGCCTCGGGACCAACGGCTACCGCTTCTCGATCTCGTGGCCGCGCATCGTCCCCACCGGCTCCGACCGGGTCAACCAGGCGGGGCTCGACTTCTATGACAAGCTCGTCGACGAGCTCCTCGCCGCCGATGTCCAGCCGATGGCCACGCTCTATCACTGGGACCTGCCGCAGGCCCTCGAGGACGACGG
>JAGQUE010000228.1 GCA_020438665.1 Nocardioidaceae bacterium
ATCCTCGACCAGCCGGGCGCCGAGAAGCTCGTCGGCCAGGGCGACGGCCTCTTCCTCCCCATGGGCGCGTCCAAGCCCGTGCGGGTCCAGGGCTCGTGGGTCACCGAGGCGGAGATCCACCAGGTCGTACGCCACGTGAAGACCCAGCTCGAGCCCAGCTATCGCGAGGACGTCACCGCCCACGCGTCCAGCAAGCGCGAGCTCGACGACGACATCGGCGACGACCTCGACCTGGTCATCCAGGCCGTGGAGCTCATCGTGTCGACCCAGTTCGGCTCGACCTCGATGCTGCAGCGCAAGCTGCGGGTCGGGTTCGCCAAGGCCGGGCGGCTGATGGACATCCTCGAGAGCCGCGGCGTGGTCGGACCCAGCGAGGGCTCCAAGGCCCGCGACGTCCTGGTCAAGCCCGACGAGCTCGACAGCGTGATCGCGACCCTCCAGGGGGAGCTGTGATGGAGGACCTCGAGGCGGCGGAGCGGACCGAGCGACCCCGTGTCGAGATCCACCGCAACGCCTGGCTGCTCGGTGGGATCGGTACGGCGGCCGCCCTCCTGGCCGCGGCCTACCTCGGCCGTGCCGCCGGACCCGGCGGGGTCGTGGACTGGGCCGTGGCCGTGGTCATGGGCGGTCTTGCCGTGGCCTATCTGGTGGCGTTCGTCGACGCCCGGACACCGCTGCTGATCGCCGACGAGACCGGCGCGCGGGTCCGCATCGGGCGCACATGGCTCGGCCTGCCGTGGCACTCCGTGGCGCGGCTGGAGCTGACTCCCCAGCGACGCCTGGTCCTCGACGGACGGCTGGTGGTCGTCCCCACCAACGCCGGCCACCCCGGTGCGCCGTTCTCGGTGCCGTTGGGGGTCGCCACCCGGGCCGTGGCGACGGGAGGCGCGCTCGAGCAGGCGTTGGCCGATCTCGCGCCGGGCAAGCTGGTGATGCAGCGGCTCGAGCCGTCCGTGAGCCAGGCCGAGCCGACCGGGGCCGCCGACGCCGCGTGGCTCGACGACGCGCCCCATGACGAGGATCCCTCCGACGCCGTACCGGCCAGCGCAGGTGAGCCGACCGGGCCGCTCGACGGACTCCCCTTCGGGCACGCGCCGATGCCGGCTGACGGGCCCTCGGCTGTGTCCACCCGCCCGGTCGACGGCCCGCCCGGTCCCGGCCGGCACCTCAAGGACGGGCGCCGCTCCGACATCGTGCTGGGGTCGCTGGCGCTCGACGCCGTGCACCAGCAGATCACCGTCGCCCTGCCCGAGATCGAGCACCTCCGTCGGCCGGACTTCCCGGAACTGGACATCGACCCCGTCGTCGATCCGGAACCGATCCCCGATCCCGTGATCGGCCCGCAGCTCGCCACCGCCCGGCGCCGGCTCGGCCTGACCGTTGCCGACCTGGCCGGGCGCACCCGCGTGCGGGCCCATGTCATCGAGGCGGTCGAGGTCGACGACTTCGGCCCGTGTGGGGGCGACTTCTATGCCCGCGGCCACCTCCGCACCCTGGCCCGGGTCCTCGGGCTCGACGGCACCGAGCTCGTCGCAACCTACGACGAGCTCTATGCCCGGACGCCGGTCTCGCCTCGCGAGGTCTTCCAGGCCGAGCTGGCCACCGGGTCCACGTCGTCGCTGCGCACGAGCCGCGGGGGCCCCAACTGGAGCGTCCTCGTGGCCGCGCTGATGGCCATCGTGCTCGCCTGGTCCATCGCCCGGCTGGTGATCGACGGACCCGTCGACGCCGCGATGGCGCCACGCCTCGACGGCTCCGGCGGGGTCCACCGGGCCGCGGCAGGGTCGACCGAGGCCGTCCCGGTCATCGTGCGCGCGGCCGGTGGCGGCGCCCACGTCGTCGTCCGCGACGGCGACGGCCGGGTGATCTTCACCGGTGACCTGGCCTATGGCGACTCCCGTTCGCTCCAGGTGGCCCCACCCGTGCGCGTCGAGTCCTCCGACGGCAGCGTCGAGGTCGTCCTCGACGGCGAGGAGGAGGGCGCACTCGGCGAGGTCGGCCAGCCGGCCACGCGCAGCTTCGTGCCCTGACTCCCGCTGCGCCGCTCTGGGCCTGCGCCGGCCCGGCCACGGCGTGACAAGGCCGCGTCACCGCTCTCGACAAGGCATACTCGACCCCCGTGTCCACCACCGCGACTCCGCCCTCCGGCGGCAACCTGTCGGTCGCCGTCGTGACGCTGGGCTGCGCTCGCAACGAGGTGGACTCCGAGGAGCTGGCCGGCCGGCTCGCGGCCGGTGGGTTCCGGCTCGTCGCCGACCCCAGTGAGGCCGACACCGTGCTCGTCAACACGTGCGGGTTCGTCGAGGCGGCCAAGAAGGACTCCGTCGACACCCTGCTCGAGGCCGCCGACCTCAAGCAGACCGGGCGCACCCAGGCTGTGGTGGCGGTCGGCTGCCTCGCCGAGCGGTACGGCGCGGAGCTCGCCGATGCCCTCCCCGAGGCGGACGCCGTCCTGGGCTTCGACGACTACCCCGACATCGCGGCTCGGCTCCGGTCGATCATGGCGGGGGAGCAGCACCCGGCCCACGTCCCCCAGGACCGCCGCCGGCTTCTTCCCATCAGCCCGGTGGACCGCGCCGGCGTGGACGCGGCGGTGCCCGGCCACGCGGCCGGCCCGCTGCGCCGCCGTCTGGAGACGGGTCCCACGGCGCCCCTCAAGCTCGCCAGTGGCTGTGACCGCCGGTGCGCGTTCTGCGCGATTCCCAGCTTCCGCGGCGCGTTCGTCAGCCGTCGGCCCTCCGACGTGATCGACGAGGCGCGCTGGCTGGCGTCCCACGGGGTCAAGGAGCTCTTCCTCGTGAGTGAGAACTCCACCTCCTACGGCAAGGACCTGGGCGACCTGCGGCTGCTGGAGACGATCCTGCCCGAGCTGGCCGCCATCGACGGGATCGAGCGGGTGCGGGTGTCCTACCTCCAGCCGGCCGAGGTGCGGCCCGGTCTCGTCGAGGCGATCGCGGGCACGCCGGGCGTGGTGCCCTACTTCGACCTGTCGT
>JAGQUE010000229.1 GCA_020438665.1 Nocardioidaceae bacterium
GGGAAGACGTCGTTGTCGTGGAAGGTGATGCCCCAGGCGCCCAGCTCGGCGAGCCGCTCGGCGTACTCCCACGGGTCGAGCGCGGGGCGGGTCGCCGCCCCGAACGGGTCGGCGCCGGTCCACCCGACCGTCCAGAGACCGAAGGAGAACTTGTCCTCGGGGGTGGGCTTGCGCACCGTGCTCATGTCGATCGCTCCTTGAGTTTGTTTTGACTCGAAACTAACCCCGAAAGTGCGGTACGGTCAAGTGGTGGGCAGGAACCGGACGACCGCCGCGACGCCGAACGACGTCGCCGCCGTGCGCGCCGGCAACCTCTCGCGCGTCGTACGCAGCGTGCTCGCGGCCGACACCCCGCCCACCCGCGCCGACGTCGCCGCCGCCACCTCGATGACGCGGGCGACGGTCTCGCGACTGACCGACGACCTGCTCGCCGGCGGGGTCCTCGCCGAGCTCGAGCCCGTCAGCGGAGGACCGGGCCGTCCCGGCACCCCGCTGGTCGCCGGCGCGGGCAGGTTCGCCGCCCTCGGCCTCCAGGTCAACGTCGGCTATCTGGCCGCCGTCGTGGTCGACCTGCGCGGCAGCCTCGTTGCCGAGCTGGTCGAGCCGGGCGACCTGCGGGACCTGCCGCCCGACCGGGTCCTCGGCCGGCTCGCGGGGCTGGCGGCCAAGGCGCTTGCCGACGTCCCCGCCGGCATGACGCTGGTCGGCAGCCGTGTGGCGGTCCCCGGCATCGTGTCCTCCGACTCCGGCATCCTGCTGCGCGCCCCCAACCTGGGCTGGTCCGGGGTCGACGTCGCCGCGTTGCTCGACCTGTCAGGCGCTGGCGCGCCCCCGGCGTCGGTCGGCAACGAGGCCGAGCTCGCGTCGGCCTCGGTGTCGCTCGAGCGGCCAGGGCGTCCCGGCCCGCTGCGCGACTTCATCTATCTCTCCGGCGAGATCGGCATCGGTGGCGCGGTGGTCCTGGGCGGTCATCCGGTGCTCGGCCGACACGGGTGGGCCGGCGAGATCGGCCACGTCACCGTCGACCCCTCGGGGCCGGCGTGCGCCTGCGGGTCGACCGGCTGCCTCGAGCAGTACGCCGGCCGCCGCGCCCTGGTCGAGGCGGCCGGGCTGGCGCCGACCGCCGGCACCTCCGAGCTGATCGCGGCGGTGGACCGTGCCGACCCGGCGGCGGTCGCCGCCGTCGACCGGGCCGCGTGGGGGCTCGGGACCGCGCTCGGGGCCGTGGTCAACCTCGTCGACGTCCCCATGATCGTGCTCGGCGGCCACCTGCGTGAGCTCGCCGGGCTGCTCCAGCCCAGGGTCGAGGCGATCCTGCGCCGTCGCGTGCTGTCGGCCGCCTGGGACGCACCCCGGGTCCAGGCCGCGACTCCGCACCCGGCCCCCGGTGCCTTGGGCGGGGCGCTGCTGGAGCTCGAGCGGCTCGTTGACGACCCCGCCGCCTGGCTCACCCGCTGAGCCGAGCCGCGGGGTCCCGCTCGCCGGGCAGAAGGGATTTACCGATCGGACCGGGCGGACCAAGATCACCTCATGCGCTCGACGATGCAGGACTTCCCACTGACCATCGGCTCGATCCTCCGCCACGGCTCGACCGTCCACCCCACCGCCGAGGTCGTCACCGCGACCACCGAGGGCACGCGATCGGAGACCTTCGCCGACCTCGGCCGCCGCGCCGCCCAGCTCGCCCACGGGCTGCGCTCGCTCGGGATCACCGGTGACCAACGCGTCGCGACCTTCCAGTGGAACAACGCCGAGCACCTCGAGGTCTATCTCGCCGCCCCGGCGATGGGTGCGGTGCTTCACACCCTCAACATCCGGCTCTTCCCCGAACAGCTCGTCTATGTCGCCAACCACGCCGAGGACAAGGTCCTCGTGGTCGACGACTCGCTGGTCCCGCTGCTGGCGCCGCAGCTGTCGCAGATGTCGACGGTCACCCACGTGCTGGTGGCCGGTCCCGACACGGCGGCCGCCGACCTCGACTCGCTGCGAGCGACCGGCAAAGAGGTGCTGCCCTATGACGACCTGCTCGCGACGCAGCCCACCGAGTTCGACTGGCCCGACGACGTGGACGAGCGCGACGCCGCGGCGATGTGCTACACGAGCGGCACCACTGGCAACCCCAAGGGCGTCGTCTATAGCCACCGATCCGCGTGGCTCCACTCGGCTGCTGTGATGAGTGGCAACGTCAGCAGCCTGTCGTTCACCGACCGGGTGCTCCCGATCGTGCCGATGTTCCACGCCAACGCCTGGGGACTGCCCTATGCGGCACTGATGAGCGGCGCCTCGCTGTGCATGCCCGACCGCTGGCTCCAGGCCGCTCCGCTGGTGCGGTTCATGCGTGAGGTCCGGCCGACGCTGTCGGGCGCCGTACCGACGGTGTGGAACGACGTGTTGCACTACCTCGACAGCCACCCCGAGGAGAAGGTCGACTCGCTGCGGCTGGTGCTGTGCGGCGGCAGCGCCGTGCCCGTGTCACTCCAGCAGGCGCTGGAGGAGCGGCACGGCATCGTGCTGCGCCAGGCCTGGGGGATGACCGAGACGTCCCCGGTCGCCAGCGCCGGCATCCCGCCCCTCGGGGTCGAGGGCGACGAGTTCTGGCGCTATCGCGGCAACCAGGGCCGGGTGCTGGCCGGCGTCGAGGCTCGGATCGTCGACGACGCGGGCGAGGTGCTCGCGCGCGACGGCGTCGCCGTCGGCGAGGTGGAGGTCCGCGGCCCGTGGGTGACCGGCTCCTACTACGAGTCCGACGACCCCGAGGTCGCCGCCAGGTTCGACCGAGGCTGGCTGCGCACCGGTGACGTCGGCACCATCGACCACCTCGGCTACATCACCCTCACCGACAGGGCCAAGGACGTCATCAAGTCCGGCGGCGAGTGGATCTCCTCGGTCGACCTCGAGAATGCGCTGATGGCCCACCCCGACATCGTCGAGGCCGCCGTCGTTGGCATTCCCGACGAGAAGTGGCAGGAGCGGCCGCTCGCGAGCGTCGTACTCCGCGAGGGTGCGACCCTGACCCCCGAGGAGCTGCGCGACTTCCTGGCCGAGGACTTCGCCAGGTGGCAGCTGCCCGACGCGTTCTGCTTCCTCGACGCCGTCCCGCGGACCTCGGTCGGCAAGTTCGACAAGAAGGTCATCCGGCGCTGGTACGCCGACGGCGAGCTCACCGTGCGGACCGGCGACCATGGCTGAGGTGAGCCAGCCTGACGCGGTCCCGGCCCGGCCCGTGGTCCTGGTCATCGGCGCCGGCCCGGGGGTCAGCGGGTCGGTGGCCCGGGCGTTCGCCCGTGAGGGCTACGACGTCGCGCTGCTCGGCCGGTCGGTGGACGTCCTGGCCGACCTCGTGGCAACGCTGCCGGAAGGCACCCGTGCCGAGGTGGCGACCGCCGACGTGACCGACGTCGAGGCCGCGACAGCGGCGATCACGGCCATGGCGACCGCGCTGGGCCGCGTGGACGTGCTCCACTTCAACCCCAGTGCCTTCCGGCAGCAGGACCCGTTGACCCTGAGCGTCGCCGCACTGCTCGAGGACGTCGCCCTCGGGGTCGGGGCGCTGCTGACCGCCCTCCAGGCGGCGCGCCCCTTCATGGGGGCCGGCGCCCGGGTGACCGTGACCGGCAGCATGGCCGCCGACAAGCCCTGGCACGAGGCCGCGAGCCTCGGTGTGCAGAAGGCGGGCGTGCGCAACCTGGTCCGCAGCATCGACGCCGCCCTGGCCCCCGACGGCATCCGGGCGGTGTCGGTCACCGTGCGCGGGACGCTCGCGC
>JAGQUE010000230.1 GCA_020438665.1 Nocardioidaceae bacterium
TCTTCACCTTCTGGGGCTTCGACATGATCACCAAGGCCACCATGGAGCACCTGAAGTTCAGCTTCGTCGGCAACACCGCCATGCACCCGCCGGGCCACAGCGGCATCGGCATCCACCACATGCTGGGTGCGCTCCCGGGCGCGACCAGCATGGCCACGAAGATGATGAAGAAGCAGATCGCCGACCTCGACGTACCCGAGGTCCCGGAGTTCCTCGACCTGCTCAGCGGCAGCGGCGTCCACATGTGGGCCTGCCGGATGTCCGCCGACATGAACCACGTCACCGAGGAGGACCTCTATGACGGCGTCGAGGCCATCATCTCCGCGAGCGACTTCATCGAGATGACCGAAGGAGCGCAGCTGCTGTTCATCTGACGCTTCCTCGCGAACCCACAGACCTGAGGAACTGGTGGGTTCTTCCAGGGCCGGCGCCCCCGTCGTGGGGGCGCCGGTTTGTCATGCCGGGACGGTGTGGGCGCGCAGCAGGCCAGCCTGGCTAGGGCCGGGACGGCTCAGGCGTCGGGCGAGCGCGGCGACGGCGGCAGCTCGGTGGCCAGCAGCGGGTCGTTCTCGAGGTTGGCCAGGCCGTTCCACAGCAGGTTGACCAGCTGGGTGGCGACCGTACGGCGGTCCGGGCCGCCGGCGTCGAGCCACCACCGGCCGGTCTGGGCGACGCTGCCGGCGACCATCTGGGCATAGAGGGGTGCCGGCGTGGCGTCGATCCCTTCGCTCTCGAGGGCGCGCTGGAGCGGCACCTCGAGCCGGGTGGCGATGTCACCCACGATGGACTGCTGGGCGTCGATCGGTGACCCGAGAGGGCTGTCGCGCACCAGGATCCGGAAGCCGTGGGGGTGGTGCTCGACATAGTCGAGGATCGCGGTCACCGCCTGCTCGAGCAGCTGGCGCGACGAGCTGGCGGTCAGCGCGACCTGGAGACTGGTGACCAGCTCGCTCACCTCGCGCTCGACGACGGAGGTGTAGAGGCCGTCTTTGCCGCCGAAGTGCTCATAGACGACGGGCTTGGACACGTCGGCACGAGCCGCGATCTCCTCGATGGCCGTCGCGCCGAAGCCGCGCTCGGCGAACACCTCACGCGCCACGTCGAGCAACTGCTCGCGCCGTGCGGCGCCGGTCATCCGGCTGCGCACGGGCGGCTTGGGGGTGGCGGTCACGGGGTCATCATTCCAGGGCTGTTGCGTCGGACGGATTACTGGCCGGTAACATTCCCGGCGTGTCTTCGATCCTCGACCTCTGGCAGAAGGTCTCGGCCTGGCCGGGCGGGACCACTCTCTTCTCGTTTGCCTTCGCGCGCAAGGCGCCGTACTTCCGCACGATCAGGCCACAATTCACCGTGGTCGAGCCCAACCGGGCCGAGCTCGTGATCGCCGACCGCCGCCGGGTGCACAACCACATCGGCACCGTGCACGCGATCGCGCTCTGCAACGGTCTGGAGGCGGCAATGGGAGCGCTCGCGGAGGTCACCATCCCCGCCGACAAGCGCTGGATCCCCAAGGGGATGGAGGTCGCCTACACCGCCAAGGCCGACTCCGACATCACCTGTATCGCCGAGACCGATCCAGACCAGTGGACGTCCGACAACCCCGACCTGCCGGTTCGGGTCCGCGGCGTCCGCACCGACGGAACCGTGGTCGTCGAGGGCGTCATCCGCCTCTGGGTGACCCCCAAGAAGCGTTAGGCCGGTCACCGGTGGGTGAGGAGGTTGCGCAGCAACCGTCTCGAAACCACGGCGAGGATGAGGGCAACCCCACCCTGCACCGCCCAGCCGATCGGCAGGTCCAGCTCGCCCCGGGTCTGGACGCCCCGGAGGGCACGGGAGGACTGGCTCGACAGCACTGAGTCGGAGCTCTGGTGCGACAGCGCTGACCACCGCGACTGGTGGGACAGCGCCGAGCCCAGGCTCTGGTGGGACAGCAGCGACCCCGCCGACATCGACGAGCCCACCGACAGCGCCGACGCGAACGACCCCACGCTCCCCACCGACGCGAACGACCCGACGCTGCCGATCGACAGCACCGAGCCGGTCGACCACAACGACAGCACCGAGTCGCGCGATCCCACCGACCACATGCCGCCAGGCTAGCCGTGCTGCCGTGGCGTCAGCCCACACCCTGGTCGACGATCTGCCAGGACCCCTGGGGGTCGGCGCGCGCCAAGCGATAGCCCCAGGCGGTCGCGCCCTCACTCATCGAGCCGTCGTCGTGCCACCACCGCCACGTCAGCTCGAAGGAGACCGGCACGGTCACGACCTCGGCGCCCGCCGGCTGCGCCGACCAGGAGGGATCCTCGGCGACGGCCGGCCCCACCTTGATGTCGGCCAGGCCGGCCACGTCGTCACACCATGCTTCGGCCTGGTCACGGCCCCCCGCCGCGGTCAGGGCCCGGGCCGTCGCGCAGTCGTGGACGTCGAGGGCTTCGGTGAAGGCGGCGACCACCTGCTCCGGCGTCGCGTCGCGGGCCGGCATCGGCACCTCACCCGTCTGGCGGGGAGGCAGGATCACCGCAGCGACCGCCCCGGCCACGACGAGCACGGCCGCCGCCGCCAGGCCCAGCAACGATCGCCTCCACGTCATGCTCGATCCTCTCAGCCGCACGGGGGTGGGACGCCTCACGGCGGCGGCAGGTTGTCGCCGCCGACCGGGCGCGTCGTCGACCCCCCGCCCGCTGGGTTTCGGCGCGCGTGGCGGGGCGCCGTACCCTTGACGACTGTCATGGAAGCCGAGAGCCCCCGCACCTATCAGGTCCGCACCTATGGGTGCCAGATGAACGTCCACGACTCCG
>JAGQUE010000231.1 GCA_020438665.1 Nocardioidaceae bacterium
CGCGGACAACAACACGATTCGCTGCCCCCCGGGCGCTGCTGAGGTCCAGGAACCGCCCCAGCCGCTCGACCCAGTGCGGGCTTTCGTCCACGATCACATAGATAGCGTTCGCGCCCTCGAGCACTGCGGGCCAGGTGGCTTCGTGGCTCCAGTCGAACGGCACCGCGTTAGAACGTGACACTGCGCGCACCTCCACACCCCGATCTCGCAGTTTGGCCGCGACACGGCTGCCGGTCTCCCCCGTGCCGCCGAGGACCGTCACCATGGTCATGCGCTCACCGAACCTTCTTCGCGTTTGACGTATGCCGCCGTGATCGAGCGCTCGCACCGCAGGAGTTCACCCGGCGGGCCCTCGAAAACTACTGTGCCACTGTGCTTTCCGCCAGCTTCACGCGCTGGCACTCTCCGCCGGACAGCGTGTTCGCTGACTGTCCGAGCGTCACATAGCCCAGGCCGACATCCATCAGCGCAACGAGTTGGGCGCGGATCTTCGGCTCCGGGAAGACATCGACGGCCTCGTCGACGTTCGCGTCCGGGCCGTTCCCGAGCGACTGGCGGCCGCGATGGCCTACCGCGGACGGTGGACCCGCTCCGCCTATGAACACCACCTCGATGAGCTGCAGGATGCCGTGGTCGCGGCCGGGTTCACACCTGTCGGGCCACCTCGGTTCGCCCGGTTCGACCCACCGTTCAAGCCGTGGTTCCTCCGGCGCAACGAGGTCGTCCAGGACGTGTCTCGCGCTTCCCAGGAGGGTCCCGGCGGGTAGGTCCGTGGCGAGCGCGCCGGGCCGGACGCCACCCGTCCGGGTGCCGGGTGCCGGGCCTCACCCGACAGCCACGGCCTCGCCCGGTGCAGCCGCCGAGCTCTTGCGCGCACGTCGGGTGCGCAGGCGCCCGCCGAGGACGACGAGGCCGACCCCCACGGCGACGATGACGAGGTTGACAGCGGCGTACCCGTAGAGCTCGACCGAGTCGTGGACTGCCGGGAAGGCCGACGGGAACGGGCCGAAGGCCGACCGCCCTTCGTGGGCCAGCCAGGACAACACCAGGCTCGTGGACTGGAACGTGAAGATCCAGGAGCCGACGGCGAGGTAGGTGAGGATAGCCGTGGGTCGGCGGTGGACGAGCAGACCGATGGGCAGTGCGAGGAGCACGGTGTAGACGAGGATCATGACGGCCTCCGATGGGATGGAAGTGCGGACCTGACGACCATCGCGCCGGCGGGTGGGCGACGGCATCCGCGCAGCCGCGAAGCGTCGGTCCGGATGTGCCGTACGTGCTGACCCTGATCCGCTCTGCACTGGTGCGTGTCACCATGTCCAGATGCGGGCCCGAACCGTGCGGGTGTGCACGGCCTTGGCAGCCGTCGTCGTTCTGGCGACGGTCGTCGTCGGCGTGGCGACGGGATCGACGGCCGACGTCCTCGCCGGTGTTCTCTCCCTCGCGGCGGTCGGGGTCGGGTTCGTGGTGGTGCGGGAGCAGCCGACGTCCGCTGTCGGCCCGGCCATGGCCTGGTGCGCTGCGGCCCCGCTCACGGTCGTGCTCGTCGAGGCGCTCGCGCAGTCGGCTGAGGGCGCTTCGTTGCCACCGGGGGCTTCTCTCGCGCAGGCGATCTCCGTCGGCATCTGGCCGCTCAACGTCGCGGGTCTGGTCGCCCTCCTCCTCGTCTTCCCGGACGGCCGACGCCCCGGGTGGCCGTGGAGGGCAGTCCCGGTACTCCTCCTTTCGGCGACGGGGGCCACCGTGTTCGCCCTGTGGGGCAGCCGCCAGGTCGGGGGCGAGGTGGTCGGCGCCCCGTCAGGGCCGGCTCGTGTCGTCGCGGTCATCGTGGGCCTTGCCCTCGTGGCCACGTGCGTCGGCCTCGGGGTCGCGTCGGTCGTGCAGACCTATCGCCACGGTGACGAGCGGCGCCGTCTGCAGGTCAGGTGGCTGGCCCTTGCCGGCGTCGTGGCTGCCGCCCTCCTGGTCGCGGGCTGGGTCGCGGAAGGCCTCGGGGCGCCGCTGGCGCTCGCGTACACACCCCACCTCGTCGCCATCGTCGTGCTGGTGCCGGCAGCCGTGGGCGTGGCGATCCTGCGACACGACCTGTTCGACGTCGACCGCCTGCTGGGTGACACCGTGTCTGCTCTTGTCACCGCGTTCGCGTCGGCTGCGCTGTTCGGTGCGGTCGTGCTCGTCACGAGCCGGGCCGTGGGTGCCACCAGCGAGGTGACGACGGTGACGGCCGCGTTCGTCACCGCCTTGTTCCTGCTGCCCGTGCACCGCTGGATCTCGTCGGTCGTCGGCGCGGTGGTGGACCATGACCGTCACGTCGCCGTGGCCGGGGTCGAGCGCTTCGCGGCTGACGTGCGGGCAGGCCACCGAGAGCCCGAAGAGGTGCAGGCGGTGCTACGGACGGCCCAGCGCGACCCGGGCCTGACCCTGGCGCTCGTGAGGGTCGACGGCGCCTGGGTCGACCCGCAGGGCGTCGAGGTTCCCGAGCCGGATGGGGTGACGGTCGCCTCGTGTGGTGTCCCCATCGCCCGAATCCACCTCGACCACGACACCGCCCGGGCTCGGCGTCGGGTCGCCGACCTCGCGACCGCCGCCTGGGTGCCCATCGAGGTCAGCCGGCTGCGCCTCGGGCTCCGTGGCGCCGTGGCCGAGGCGGAGGCCAGCCGGGCCCGCCTCGTCGAAGCCGTTGCCGAGGAGCGGGTGCGTCTCGAGAGGGACCTCCACGACGGCGCCCAGCAGCAGATCGTCGCGACGGGGATGCGGCTGCGTCGGCTGCAGCGTGATCTGGACCCCGTTCTGGCGGCGGAGGTGGA
The DNA here is from genome assembly GCA_020438665.1 of Nocardioidaceae bacterium. The sequence continues at coordinate 2,808 of JAGQUE010000231.1, forward strand.
CACGGTCGTCGCGGACCTCGAGGAGACCGTCCGAGAGCTGCGGCGCCTGGCTCACGGGGTGCGACCGGCGCGCCTGGACGACGGACTCGGGCCGGCACTGGAGGCCGTGCGGGCCGCGAGCCCGGTGCCCGTCGACCTGGTCGTCGGTGATCTTCCACCAGCCGACGAGACGCGCACCGTCACCGCCTACCTCGTCGTCTCCGAGGCCGTCGCGAACGCCTTGAAGCACGCCCGCGCACGCCGCATCGACGTCGAGGTCGGGTCATCGGGGGACCGCATCGCGGTGGAGGTGCGTGACGACGGTGTCGGAGGCGCGCCCGTGGACGGACCGGCCTCCCTTCGCGACCGCGTGGCATCCGTGGGGGGCCAGCTCTCGGTCGAGAGCGTCGCGGGCCGGGGCACGACCGTGCGGGCGGTGATCTGACGTGCGGGGCCTGCGCATCGTGGTGGCAGATGACTCGGTCCTGTTCCGAGAGGGGTTGGTGCGACTGCTCGAGGACGCCGGCCACGACGTCGTCGCAGCAGTCGGCGATGCGGTGCTGTTGCGTTCTGCCGTTGCCGAGCACGAGCCCGACCTCGCCGTCGTCGACGTGCGGATGCCGCCCGGTGGCACCGACGACGGCGCCGTGGCGGCAGTCGAGCTCAGGTCGGCGTGGCCCGGGACCGGCATGCTCCTGCTCTCCCAGCACGTGGAGCTGCGGCACTGCCTGCCCCTGCTCGGGAGGCCGGGATTCGGATACCTGCTCAAGGAGAGCGTCCTGCACCTCGACGACTTCGACCGTGCCCTGCGCCGCGTGGCCGACGGGGGAGTGGCCCTGGACCCCGTCGTCGTCCAGGCGCTCGTGAGCGGCCAGTCCGCACCGTCGGTCGTCGGGCTGAGCGTGCGCGAGCGTGAGGTGCTCGCCCTCGTGGCCGAAGGGCTGTCCAACGCCCGCATCGCCGACCAGCTCCGGGTGTCCGATCGGACGGTCGAGGCCCACATGCGGGCCGTGTTCACCAAGTTCGGCCTCCCGGACGACGGGGACACCAACCGTCGTGTGCTCGCAGTCCTGGCCTTTCTGGAGGCCAACTCCCGGCCGTGAGACAGATGTGCGGGCCGCCCCCGACGGCACCTGGGAGGGGGCCGCCTTGCCCGGCCCGGCACGCGGTGTCTACCGTCACCGCATGGCCCACCCTGCGACCTCGACCCCGCGGCTCGACGTACTCGTCATCGGGGCGGTCCCGCCGGCCGTGCCGTCGCGGGGGAATGTGCCGGTCGGGGACTGCGCACCGCGCTGGTCGACCCGCAGCCCGACCGGCCCTTCACGGCCACCTACGGGTGCTGGGCGGCCGAGCTTCCCGTGGACCTCCCGGCGTCAGTGGTCGCGGCGCGCGCCCGGGGCCGGGCGGTGGCTCACCGCACCCATGCCCTCGGCTGGCAGTACGCGGTCTTCGACGTGCCCGCCCTGCGGACCCACCTCGACGAGCGCCTCGTCGACGTCGTCGTCCACGCCGCCCGCGCCACCCATTCGCCCGGTCCTGGGCGCGTGGCGCTGGAGGGCGGCGGCTACCTCACGGCATCCGTCGTCATCGACGCGGCCGGTCGCTGGCAGCAGCTGCGCGCAGGTCGGGTCACATGCACGTCGGCCAGCAGACGGCCTTCGGCGTCGTCATGCCTGCCGAGGTGGCCGCGCCGCTGGTGCCGGCCGGCGAGGCGCTCTTCATGACTGGCGGCCCGACCACGGCGAGGACGGCTGGCCGACATTCCTCTACGGCATCAGCA
>JAGQUE010000232.1 GCA_020438665.1 Nocardioidaceae bacterium
CGTTCGGTGTCTCCGAGACCGGACAGGCGGCAGATCTCCTCGGCGATCTCGTGCATCTGCTTGCCGGACTTGACGAACCCCTCGGCGTTGGCCCGGTCGACGTGGCGCCGGTCGAGCGGGACCAGCCGCCGGGCGGCGTCCAGGACGTCGACGACCGGAGCGTCGCGTCGGTCGGCGTAGCGGACCGCGTTGGTCAGCACGGTGGCGACACCGGCCTGGCGGGCCAGCGCCGCCATCCGGGCCGCATGGGTGGAGCTGCCGGGACCCCAGCCGCCGTCGGCGCTGCGGAGCCGATGGGAGACCAGCTCGACGACGAGGTTCTCGGGGGGCACCAGCGCCCGCCAGCGGTCGAGGGCAGCGAGGACGAGATCGTCGCGGCGCCGGGTGACCGGCTCGCCGAGCTCGGAACCCGGGCCGAGGAGGACCACCACGTCACCGCCGGCCAGGTGGGGCGCCAGCAGGTCGAGCGTGGCGACCGGGCGCCCCCGCTCCCCGGCGAGGTGGGTGGCCGAGACGAGGTGGCAGATCGCCGCCCAGCCGGCCTGTCCGCCGTGGGTGCCGGCATGGGCGAGCAGGGTGACCCGGGGCAGCCGGTCGTCCCGGAAGGCACCACCCCGGACCGGGCTGCGCCGGGAGGCCCCGGCCTCCGGGGAGGCCCGGCCGCCGGCGACGGCCGCCGCCGGGCGATAGGCCAGGTCGACCCCGAGGACGGGCCGGATGCCGGCGGCCAGGCAGGCCTTGGCGAACTTCACCGCGCCGTAGGTGCCGTCACGATCGGTCAGTGCGAGGGTGTCCATCTCCTGCTCGGCCGCCCGCTCGACCAGCACGTGGGGGTGGGAGGCACCGTATTGCAAGGAGTAGCCGGAGGCGACGTGGAGATGGACGAACCCGTCAGGCGACACCGGCCCGGCCCGTGGCGATGTCGACCGCGGCGTGCGGCACCAGCCCCAGGGCATGTTCGACCACGCTGAGGAACCGGTCGGCGTCGCGGACCAGGTCGTCGGCCTCGCGGGCACTGACCGCGCGCGAGGAGCCGGCCTCGGCGGCGGCCCGCTTGGCGGCCCCCGCGGCGAAGAAGGTGGCCCACTCCCCCAGCTCGGGTGCCACCTCGGCGAGCAGCACCCAGGCGTTCTTCTGGGGACGGCGGCGGGCCGAGGCGGGCCGCGCCCGGGCGGAGAGCAGCGCCGCGGCCGCCCGGAGCGCGGCGACGTCGGCACACGCATAGCGGGCCGGGACGTCGTGGGCGGTGATCGCCTCCTGGAGCGAGGCGGCCGCCCGGGCGAGGTAGGAGTGGGTGGTGGCGGACAGGGAGTAGGGACCGGCCCCCGGCGGGGCCGGCGGCCCGGAGTAGGTCGGGGCGATGTGGGTCGGGCTGGTCGGCATCGGACTGACCCCCGTTCAGTCCGCGCAGGCGACGAGCTGCCAGGAGCCCGCCTCCCAGTCGAAGGAGAGGTCGAAGACCCCGGCGGCGTCCCGGCTCCGGGCCGCCTCCACCCGCCACAGCTCCCGCTCCCCCAACAGGTCGGTGACCGGCGCACGCCCGACCCCCTGGTCGTCGGTGCCGACCACGGCCCGGACCGCCCCGGACTGCCACCACGGCCCGGTCTCGACCCAATGGGCCAGCACCGCGCGGACCTGCCAGAGCCGGCCGCGCCACACGAACTGCTCCGGCCCCTCCTGGCCACGCTCCTCCTGCTCCGGCCCCTCACCCGGGGTCCCCACCCACCCGCGACGCACTTCCACGGGGTCGACGTACCGCCTCATCCCAGCACTCCCTTCGACGTCGACCCCTGACCGTCGACCCCTTCCTCACCGTCCTGCCCCGCCCGCGGCGGGACCTGGCGGGGGCGGGGGTCGAGGTCGCCCCCGCCAGGCGGATCGAACATGTGTTCGAAACACCACGGTACACCCCGCCCCCGACGTAGCGTCAACCCCTCACACCCAGGGGACGCGGGGAGTCAGGAGATGGGGACGTAGGGAGCGCGCAGATAGGCGCTGGTGTCCTTGTGCCACAGCAGCACGAGCAGCGCGAGCGACAGCAGCAGCGCGATGACCGAGAGCCCCACGAACAGCGGCGGCAGGTCGCGGTCGAGGCCCGCGAGCGTCGCGAAGCCCATGAACAGGACCATCACCGTGATGGCGTTGCGGGCCCAGCCGTGGCCGGACCGGAAGAAGACCACCAGCACGCCGGTGAGGGCCGCGAACACCACGAACATGACCACCGCCACCGGCACGAACCTGGGGATGTTGATCGAGCTGTCCTTGAGGGCCTGGAGGCCGCGGTCGCGCAGGATCGCGCGCGCCGTCTCGTTGCCCTCGGCCCAGGTCTCGATCAGCTCGTCGAGGAACAGATAGGTGAACAGCGCCGTCAGGCCGAGCCAGACCATCACCGCGCGCAGCAGCCAGATCGCGCGCCTCACCGACGCAGGTGTCTGTGCCGTCATCTGTCCTCGTCCTCTCCCCTGCTCATCGGCCCGGCTAGGGTCACGCCATGACCAACGAGCACCCCGCTGTGGCACGGTTCCGCGCCGAGCACTCCCTCCGGGACGGAACCGGCGATATCGTGATCCTGCCAGATTCGGTGCACACCGCGGCACTCGCGGCCGAGGCCCTCGGCTGTGAGGTCGCCGCCATCGCCAACAGTCTCCTCTTCGACGCCGACGGTGCGCCTGTGCTGATCCTCACCTCCGGCGGTCACCGCGTCGACGTCAAGGCCACTGCCGAGCGGATCGGCGTACCCGCGCTGCGCCGGGCCACGCCGGAGTTCGTCCGCGAGCACACCAGCCAGGTCATCGGCGGGGTCTCGCCCATCGGCCACCCCGCCCCTGTCCCGACCTATATCGACCCCTGGTTGCGCCGCTTCGACACCGTCTGGGCCGCGGCCGGACACCCCGCCGCCGTGTTCTCGACGACCTTCGACGAGCTCGTCACGATGACCGGCGCCGTCGAGGTCGACGTCGAGTGATGGAGATCTGGCTCAACCCGGCCTGCTCCAAGTGTCGTACGGCGGTCGCCGAGCTCGATGCCGCCGGCGTGAGCTATGCCGTTCGCCGCTACCTCGAGGACCCGCCCACCATCGACGAGCTGCGCGCCACCGTCGACCGGCTCGGCCTCCAGCCCTGGGACGTCGCCCGGCCCGCGGAGGCGACCGAGGAGGGCATCGACCTGCCCCGCGACGCCGCCGCCCGCGAGGCCTGGCTGGCAGCCTTGGTCGCGCACCCCCGGGTGTTGCAGCGTCCCATCATCACCGCCGGCGACGGCACCACCGTCGTCGGCCGCGACCCCGACAGCCTGGCCGCTGTGATCCGGGCCGACGTCATCGCTGCGGAGGACTGAGCAGCACCTCGATCATCTCCTCCATCCGCCCCGAGACCAGGGAGACGTGTCCTTCCCCGGGGAGCAGGTGAGCCGTGGCGCGGGGCAGGTGGCCCGCCAGCCACTCCCCGTGGGCGAGCGGCACCATCAGGTCGTCGGTGCCCTGCCACAGGTGGACCCGCCCCGGCGCCGCCGCCGGGTCGAAGCCCCAGGGCCTCGCGAAGGCCATGTCGTCGTCGAGCCAGCCGTCGACCCCCGTCGACAGTGCCGCCCGGAAGCTGGCGGCGAGGTCGTCGGCGAACGCCGCCCCGGCAGCCCCGGACAGGGCCGCCACGTCGACCGCGGGGAGCAGCGACTCCATGCCGGCGACGATCTCCTCGCCCGTCACGCCGCCGAGCTCGGCCGCCGCCGTCTCCAGGAACGTCCGGAGCGGGGCCTCGCCGGCCACCGTCGCCCCGAACTCGGCGATGTTGTCCTCGCCCATGCCGGCCAGCCAGTCCAGCCCCGGGGCGTCGAAGGGCGCCACTCCGGCGACGACCAGGGTGGCCAGGACCCGGTCGGAGGCCAGGGTGGCGCAGGCCAGTGCGTGCGGCCCGCCCCCGGACCAGCCGGCGACATAGGCCGACGCGACGCCGAGCCGGTCGAGCACCGCCGTCAGATCGGCGGCGACGGAGGCGACGTCGCGCCCGGCGTGCCGGTGCGACCCGGCATAGCCCGGGCGGGACCAGGTGACCAGCCGCAGGCCGCGCGCGGTCGCGGCCCGGGCCAGCGAGGTCAGCGGGGTGCCGCAGCCGGGCGTGCCGTGGTGGAAGACGAGGACCGGTCCCTCGTCGGGTCCGGTGACGGTGACGTCGAGCGCGCGGCCGTCGGGGAGGGTGAAGGCGGGCATGCCGATCAGTCCAGAGCAGCCGGGCGGGCCCGGTCAAGACAGCACGCCCGTCCCGCACGCGTGCGGCACCGACGGTCGGCCGCCGTCGGCGTCGTCGGACCCGGCCGGGCGGTCCCTATGCTGTCGCCTGTGGAAACGCTCCCCTTGGTGTTCTCGAGCGGGTGGGCCAGTGGCATCAACGCCTATCTGGTCGTCCTCGTCCTCGGGGTCGCCGACCGCATCACCGGCTCGCCCGACATCCCCGACGTGCTGGGCCGCTGGGACGTCCTCGGCGTGGCCGCCTTCCTCTATGCGATGGAGTTCGTCGCCGACAAGATCCCGTTCATCGACTCGGCCTGGGACGCGATCTCGACCGCGATCCGGCCCACGGCCGGGGCCGTCGTCGGCGTGCTGCTGGCGGGAGACGCGTCGACCCTCCAGCAGGCCGTGATGGGCGTGGTCGGCGGTGGCACGGCGCTGGCGTCCCACCTGGTCAAGGCCGGGAGCAGGCTGGCGATCAACTCCTCCCCCGAGCCGGCCTCCAACATCGCCGCGAGCGTGGCCGAGGACGTCGCCGTGCTCGGGGTCGTCTGGTATGCCATCGACCACCCAAGGATCGCGGCGGCCATCGCCGCCGTCCTCCTGGTCGTGGGACTGACGGTGCTCTACTTCGTCGCCAAGCTCATCCGTCGCGGCTGGCGGCGCTGGAAGGGCAAGGACCGGCCGGGCCGGGTACCGGCGTCCGCCTGACGCACGACCCCGTAGGGTTCCGGCCGTGGCACGGGTGGTGGTGATCGGAGGCGGCCTCGGCGGCCTCGCGTCGGCGGCCCGGCTGGCCAAGCTCGGCCACGAGGTGACGCTGGTCGAGGCCTCCGACGCCGTGGGTGGTGCGCTACGGGCGACCGAGGCCGACGACCACCGGTGGGCCACCACCAGCACGCTGCTGCCGGCCGTGCTGCGCGACCTGTTCCGCAAGAGCGGCCGCCCCCTGGAGCGGGAGCTCGACCTCGAGCCGCTCGACGTCGTGCGCGAGCACCACTTCGCGGATGGAAGGACGGTCCGGCTGCCGGGTGGGTCGCGCGCCGCCCAGCTGCGGGCCGTCGCGTCACTGGGCGAGGACCTCGGGCAACGGTGGACGGCCTACGTCGACGGGCTCGGCGCCGACTGGGAGCTGGTCCGGCGCGACTATGTCGAGCGCCCGTGGGACACAGCCACCGCACCCGCGCAGCTGCGCAGGCGGTTGGCGACGCGCCAGACCGTCCAGGGCCGGCTGGGCCGGCTCGGCGACGACCGGCTCCGCGCTCTCGCGGCCCATCCCCTGACCTCCGGCGGCCACGACGTCCGACGCGTCCCGGCCTGGATGGCGGTGTGGCCCTTCATCGAGCAGCGGTTCGGCGCGTGGGAGATCGCGGGGGGCACGCCCGCTCTCGCCGACGCCCTCACGGCACGGCTGCGCACCCGCGGGGTCGACATGCTGCTCGCCACCCGGGCCACGGACCTCCTGGTCCGCGACGGCCGGGTCGCCGCGGTGGCGACCTCCGGCGGCCCGCTCGGCGCCGATGTCGTGGTCTGCGCCGTCGACCCCCACCAGCTCCCCACGCTGGCGCCCCACGTGACCGAGACCACCGCCGTGGTGCCACCGACGCGGGTCCATCTCGCCCTGGAGGGCACCACCGACGGCGACCCCGGCCCGGGCTGCGGGCACGTCGTGTGGCACGGCGAGCCCGACATCGTCGTAAGACCGGGCCTCGCGGCGCCGGCGGGCAGGACGAGCGTGACCCTTGAGGCGTTCTGGCCGAGCCGGCCGCGTCAGGACCTGGTGGACGCCGTGGCGGGCCGAGGCTGGGATGTCCGCGACCGCGTCCTGCTGCGGGTCGACGAACCACCGTCGACCCCGCTGGAGCGATGGTCAGGGTCGCCGTGGGGCACCCGGTGGGACGGTCGCCGGACCGTCCGTCGCCGGCTCGGCCCGACGACGCCCATCCCAGGGGTGTTCGCCGCGGGCGCCCACGCGACGCCGGGGGCGGACCTGCCCTTCGTGGGCCTCTCGGGGTCCCTGGTGGCGCAGGCGGTGGGAGAGGCCGGCTGAGCCTCGGCCCGGATCAGCCCGCTGGGCCGCTGAGCGTCAGGAGGCCGAGGCCATCGCCTGGACGCGTTCCACGGCGAGGCGGACCTCGGTGGCCAGCTCCTCGACCGTGATCGTCTGGTCGGAGGCGAGGCTGCGGATCCCACTCGTGGCCGTCCCGACCGCGACCGCGCGGTTGGTGACGTCCTCCAGCGTGCGGGCGACGCGCTCGGCCGTGGTCGTGACCATGCCGGTGGTCGAGGCGATCTCGTCGGCCGAGCTGGCGGTGTCGGCGGCCAGCGTGCGCACCTCGTGGGCGACCACCCGGAACCCGGCACCGAGCTCACCGACGCGGGCGGCCTCGATGTTGGCATTGAGCGCAAGCATGCGGGTCTGCTCGGTGATCTGCCGGATGATGCCGACGATCCCATGCACCTGCTGGAGGGTGCTGTTGAGCTCGCCGAGGGCGTCGTTGGCGGCCGCCGTACCCGAGAGCACCTCCTCGGTGATCACGTCGGTGGCGGTGCTCCTGCTGTCGATGTCACGGGCGGCCTCGAGCACGCGGGTCGCCTGGTCGAGCACCTTGCCCAGCTCCTCGACCACGGCGTCGATGGTGGTCTGGACACGGGCCTGTGCCTCGCGCTGGGCCTGCTCCTCGGCCGCCTGCTGCTGGGCATGACTCTGGCGGATCGACTCCTCCCGCTCGTGTTGGGACCGGGCTGCTTCGGCCTCGCCCTCCTCGATGGTGTCGAGGAGGGAGTTGATGGTGCGCCCCAGTGCGGCGAGCTCGCCACGGCCCTCGGCACCGACCCGGACATGGGTGTCACCCGAGGCGATGATCGCCTCGGTCGCCGCGCGCAGCGGCTCGACCTGGTTGTGCAGCGACCGTCGCACGAGCAGGTGGACGAACAGCAGCATGAACAGCAGGGCCACCCCCATCAGCCCGAAGGTCTTCAGCGCGGTGCTCGAGTCGGTGGCGTGGATGTCGCGATCGTGTGGGGAGACCACGAGGATCTCGCCGCCCCCCAGGGCGGGCAGGGTCATGAAGAGGTCGAGGGTGTCACCGCTGAGCACCTTGGTCGCGGTCCCCATGGGCCCGAGCTCGGTGGTCAGGTCCGTGCCGGCCTTGCTGCCCGACATCGAGGTGCCGGCCGAGGCGATCTCGAGCGGGAGACCGGTGGTCGTGGAGAGACGGGTCATCGCCGCCTGGTCGAAGGCCCGGAAATAGACAAGCCCGAAGTCGTGCGACCCGGACGAGTCGCTCCTGCGCGCGGGGAAGCCGCAGGAGAGGTACGGCGTCTCGCCCACCGGCACGAGCGCACACGTCCCGGTCCCGGCGTCGGCGTTGAAGTCCACGAGCGCCGTGAGCCGCTCCGCCCCCAGTCCTGCCGGGAGCGGCGCATAGCCGTTGCCGTCGATCAGCCCGCCGACGCGGACGTTGCCGTCCTGGTCGATGCCGACCACCGCATCGGCATCGCCGATGGCCTTGAGGTCGCTCGGCGGGAAGTCGGCAAGGAAGTCGGCCTCGTTCGCCGTCGCCACCGCGTCGTAGGAGTCGTCCCAGATCGAGTTGGTGGCCCCATAGCCACCGAGCAGCTTGGTCTCGTAGTCCACCACCAGGGCGACGCGGTGGGCGTCGTCGGCGACCGTCGAAGCCTCCAGGGCACCGAAGGCCCCGCCGGCGATCATGCGCTGCCCGACGATCGCACCGACCGCCACCACCAGCATCGCGAGCACCAGGGGGACCGACGAGTTCAGCGTCAGCCGACGTCGCATGGTCATGCTCCTTCGCGCCTGGGTCTCCGCGGCACGCCGGGCGGCGTGATGCAGACCTGAGAGGACACAGGCATCACCCGACGCATCGGTCACCCGAGCCCCGACTTGAGCCGGAGAGCGCGCTGCGCGTGATTCGGCTGCCTGCTCGGGCACCGGGCGCGCTCAGACGGCGCGAGGTTCGCCGGGCGCGCCGACCAGCTCCCAGGTGACGGCGAGGTCGGCGGTCACGGCCTGCTCGCCGGCCTGGAACGACACGTCCTTGGCCGCCCGGGACGCCGCCGCGAGCACCATCGGGCGCGGTGTCGCCATGCCTCCCTCGACGACCTGGACGAGCGCACCGAGCCGCAGTCCACCGAGGGCCGCGAGGTGCTCCGCCCGCGCGCGGGCGTCCGCGAACGCCGCCTCGCGCGCCGTGGTGAGCGCCTCGCCCCGATCGGCGACCTCCAGCGTCACCGAGTCGACCCGGAGCCGGTCGCCCACGGCGGCCGCCAGCGCACTGACCAGCCGACCTGCGGTCGCCAGGTCGGGCACGGTGATGCGCAGCCCGTGGCGCGCCTCGAATCCGTCCGGGCGGCCCTGGTCGTCGTACGCCGGCCAGACCTGGAGGTCGGTGGAGGAGATGAGCCGTGGCTCGGTGTGGTCACGGGCGACCGAGGCCATCACGTCGAGCGCGGACGTCATGCCGTCCAAGGCGGTCGCCAGGTCGCTCGCCCGGTGCCCCGCGCCGACCTGGAGGACAGCGGAGTCGGGGACGGCCAGGGTCACGCCCGACCCCGTGACGGTGACGGTGTGGTCCATGCCGTCAACCTAGTGGCTCACGGCGTGACGTCGAGGGCCTGGAAGACCTCGAGTGTGGCCCGTGAGCGGTTCAGGGTGAAGAAGTGCAGGCCCGGCGCTCCGGCGTCGAGCACGTCGCGGCACAGCTCGGTCGCGATCTCGACGCCCACCCGCCTGATGTCGGCGGGCTCGGACAGCCCGTCGAACCGCGCGAGCACCTCGGCGGGGATCGACGCCCCCGAGAGCTCGGCCATGCGCGTGATCGAGCCGAGGTTGGTGATCGGCATGATGCCCGGCAGGATCGGGATGTCGACGCCCAGCGCACGCACCCGGGCGACGAGCGTGGCATAGTCCTCGGCCCGGAAGAACAGCTGGGTGACGGCGAAGTCGGCGCCGGCCGCGGCCTTGGCCGCCAGCACGCGCGCGTCGTCGTCCAGGGACGGCGCCGACGGGTGCCCCTCGGGGAAGGCAGCGACGCCGACGCAGAAGTCACCGACCTCGTGGGCGAGCTCGACGAGCTCGGTGGCATAGCTGAGTCCGCCCTCGGTCGGGGTCCAGGGGGCCGACGGCCCGTCCTTGGGGTCCCCGCGCAGCGCCAGGATGTTGTGGACCCCCGCAGCGTCATAGGAGCGGAGCACCTCGACGAGCTCGGCCCGGGTGTGCCCGACGCAGGTGAGGTGTCCCAGCGCACGCAGCGAGGTCTCGCGCGCGATCCGGCCGGTGATGTCCACGGTGGTGTCGCGCGTGGTGCCGCCCGCGCCATAGGTCACCGAGACGAACGTCGGCTGATAGGGCTCCAGGTCTTGGATGGCCCGCCACAGCTGCTCGGCCCCGGCGGCGTCGCGAGGGGGCATGAACTCGAAGGAGATCGACAGCCCGCCATCGCGCAACAGCTCACTGATCGTCTGCTGCACCGTGGCCCGATCCCCCGCAGTCATGGCTCGCATGCTAGGCGAGCGACCCCGGCAGGATGGCCGGCGTCCACTGGATAGGCTCGCCGGGTGACCGCGCCTGTTCCGTCCTGGGATGCCGCCGAGTTCCGCGCTCGGGTCCAGGCGACGCTGGACGCGTTCCTCGACGAGCAGGCCTCCCGGCTGGCGCCCCTGGGCGACGACGCGGCCCGGCTGCTCGCCGAGGCGCGCCTGTCGGTGGCCGGCGGCAAACGGCTGCGGGCGGCGTTCTGCTATTGGGGGTTCCACGCGGTCGACCCCGCCCCCGACGCTGCCAGCGAGCGGGCGCTGCTGCGCGCCTGCGCCTCCTTGGAGCTGCTCCACGCCAGCGCCCTGGTGCACGACGACTACATGGACGCCAGCGACACCCGCCGCGGGCGACCGGCGACCCATCGGGCGTTCGCGGCCGAGCACGCGGCGGACGGCTGGACGGGCAACCCCGAGCAGTACGGCGCCGCGGCCGCGATCCTGCTGGGTGACCTGCTGCTGTCGTGGGCCGACGAGCTGCTGCGACGCTGCGGCCTTCCCTGGGACCGGGTGATGGCCGCCCTTGACGTCTTCGACCTGACCCGGTCGGAGGTCATCGCCGGGCAGTTCCTCGACGTCTCGGCTCAGGCGCGCGGGGCCGCCGATGTCGACGCGGCGATGACGGTGCTGCGCTACAAGTCGGCCAAGTACTCCATCGAACGCCCACTCCACGTCGGTGCGGCGCTGGCGGGAGCGTCGCCGGCCGCCCTGGCCGAGCTGACGTCGTTCGGACTCCCGATCGGCGAGGCGTTCCAGCTGCGCGACGACCTGCTGGGGGTCTTCGGTGACCCGGCGGCGACCGGCAAGCCTGCGGGCGACGACCTCGTCGAGGGCAAGCGCACGGTGCTGGTCGCGCTGGCGCTCGATGCGGCTCCCGCCGAGGAGGCCGGTGAGCTCCATGCCTCACTCGGCACGGCGCTCGACGAGGCCGGCGTGGCCCGGCTGCGGCGCATCATCGACTCCTGCGGGGCCCACGCCCAGGTCGAGGACGCGATCACGGCCCTGTCGACGCTCGCGCTCGACGCGCTCGACCGTGCCGCCATCGACGATGTCGCTCGGGAGCGGCTGCGCAGCCTGGCGGGCGCGGCCACCCACCGCTCGATCTGACCGCGCCGCTCGCCGAGTCGTCACAGGATGTGACGACTCGGCGCCCGCCGGTCAGTCCAGGCTGCCCACGCCGGGCACGTCGGGGCCGTCGCCCCGGAGCAGGACGGCGAAGGGACCGCCCTTGTGGGCGGTGACCCTCTCCTCAAGGACCTTGATGATCTTCTCGAAGGCCTCTTCCTCGTGGCGGGCCAGCGGGCCCCAGCCGTCCCAGAGGAGCAGGGTGCCCTGGCAGTCACCGCACTCGACGTCACGCAGGCAGTCGGCCAGCGCGTCGAAGTTCTTGCCGAAGTGGTCTGGGAACCCGAGCGCCTCGGCGATGTCCTCCATGAACTCGCGCTTGGTGTCGCCGTGCCATCCGTCCACATGGGCGAAGGTCCAGTTGGCGTGCTCGACGGTGTGCTTCACGTCGGCCGGCCCGAACCCGCTGTGCCAGGTGTAGATGCCGGCGTCTTTCTTCCCGGCAAGGAGGGCTGCCAGTCCACTCATCGGTCAATCCTCTCGAACGACTGGTAGTGATCATCGGTCCAGTACGCCTGTCCGTCCGACCCGGTCACGATGCGGCGCGCACCACGGTCGGGAGAGCCGGGGGTGTCGACGGTGTACTCGTGGTAGTAGCCGTAGTCCTCGTCCGGGAGGATCCGTTCGAGGTTGCGGAAGACCGCCCCGTCCTGGTCATAGGGGAAGGGGCCACCACTGTCGATCAGCGCCAGCACGTCGGCCGCCTCGGGAGGCAGCTCGTCGACGCCGATCCACGGCAGGCCGGAGCCGGCGTCCACGCTCGTGGACGCCACCGACGAGGAGGCCGGCGCGACCGACTCCCCGGACCACACCCGTGGTCCCCACCAGATCGCAGCCAGGGCGACCATCCCCAGGAACAGGATGGTCGCCCTCGACTTGCTCATGGACCGACCCTAGAACACGCCGCGACGGCGTGGCAGCCGCCCCCTGGTGTCCTCCGCCACCCTGACCGTCAGGCCAGGGCCTGGGCGCGTCGCTTGACCTCCGAGCCGCGGTTCTCCCGCAAGGCATCGATCGGTCGCCCGGGGAGGTCGGCGTCGGTGAAGATCCACGCGATCGCCTCGGCGTCGTCATAGCCGTTGTCGTGCAGCACCGTGAGCAGCCCGGGCAGACCCTTGACCACGACACCGTCCTGGATGAAGTCGGCGGGGATCCGGGGGCCCTGACCGGGGACCGGCACGGCCTCTGCCAGCTCGTGGTCGCGCACCATCGTGCGGACCTTGGCGGGCGTGACGCCGAGCAGCCCAGCCGTCTCGGGCCAGTCCAGCCAGGCGTCGACGAGGGCGGCGAGATCGGGGGCGGCAGCGCTCATGGATCCCACTGTGACATCTCGTGCCGGGCAGTCCCCAATCCGACCCTGTGATCGGGAACGACGACGCCACGCCGTGGCACGAAGGGGTCGGATCGCCGCGCATTTCGTACCATGAGGGATCCCGGACCTTCCCCGTCCGGTAGCTCGGAGGTCGACCACAGTGCAGCGAGACGACGGAGCCCAGCCGCCCCCCGGGGCCCCTGGGCCGTTCGGCGGTGACCTCAGCGACCCCTTGGTAGGCCGCATCCTCGACGGTCGCTACCGCATCGGCACCCGCATCGCGCGCGGTGGGATGGCCAGTGTCTATCAGGCCTCCGACCTGCGCCTGGACCGCACGGTTGCGGTCAAGATCATGCACGCCGGACTCGGCGACGACCACGAGTTCGCCGCCCGATTCGTCCGCGAGGCCAAGGCCGCCGCGGCCATCTCCCATCCCAACGTCGTCGCCGTCTATGACCAGGGCGACGACAACGGCGTGGTGTTCCTGGCCATGGAGCTGATCACCGGCCACACGCTGCGTGACGTCATCCGCAACGACGCCCCGCTGTCCCCCGCCCGGTCGATGGCCTTCTTCGAGCCCGTCGTCGCGGCGCTCGCCGCCGCCCACCGGGCCGGCCTGATCCACCGCGACATCAAGCCCGAGAACGTGCTCATCGCCGACGACGGCAGGATCAAGGTGGCCGACTTCGGCCTCGCCAAGGCCGTCTCGGCCGACACCCAGCACACCGCGACCGGAGGCGTTCTGATCGGGACCGTCTCCTATCTCGCCCCCGAGCTTGTCGTCGACGGGCGGGCGGATGCCCGCGCCGATGTCTATGCGGCCGGGGTGATGCTCTACGAGATGCTGACCGGCAAGAAGCCCCACGACGGCGAGAGCCCGATCCAGGTGGCCTACAAGCACGTGCACGCCGACGTACCCGCGCCGTCGGCGCTCGTCTCCCGCATCCCGGCCTATGTCGACGCGCTGGTCGCACGGGCCACGAGCCGCGACCGCAGCCTGCGCCCGGCCGATGCGACGGTGCTGCTCCACCAAGTACGCCGCGTCGGCCAGGCCCTGGCCGAGGGCGTCGTCGACGACCCCGAGCTGGTGGCCGACCTGATGCCGGCCACCATCCCCGAGCCGGCCGAGCTGGGGGCGGCGGAGGACATCGAGGACACCATCGCCGAACCGGTCCGGCCGGTCGCGGCTGCCGGCGTCGGCTTCGGTGTGCCCGTGGTCGATGCCGCCGTCGAGGATGCCGAGGGCAACACCCAGCCCCGGTCGGTGCCCGTGGTCGACGAGGAGCTCGTCGAGGACTGGCACGAGATGGACGAGGCCGGCGACGTCCCTGCCCAGGGCCAGGCGTTCGACCAGCCCTCCTATGACCAGGACCGGCCCTACGACCAGGAGAGCGACCGCCGCTTCGACATCGATGCGGTCGCCGACGAGGACCTGGCCGCCGCGTTCGCCCCCAGCGCCGCGGCCGCCGTCGCCGGTGCGGTCGACCTGGCTGCCGCCCCCCAGCCCGGCTCGATGGCCGTCGGCCCCGCCGTCGAGCCCCCACGCGGCCGGACGGCCCACTCCGGTCCCCAGGACGGCCCCGCCGCCTGGGGCGCCTCCTCCTACCACGAGGCCACCGCCGCGATCCCCGGCTTGCGCGCCCCCGACGAGACCCGGCCACCGGCCGGCGGCCGGGGTCGACCCCCCAAGGCACCCAAGCCGCCCAAGCCACCGCGGCAACGCCGCTCGCTGCGCGGGCCGCTGCTCGTGCTGCTGTCCGTGCTCCTCATCGCCGGCGCCGCCACGGGCGCCTGGTGGTACGGCATCGGCCGCTACACCACGACGCCCGGCCTCCTCGGGCTCACCCAGGCGCAGGCCGAGGCCAAGCTGGCCGAGGCGGGACTCGATGTCGAGGTGGCCGACCCCCAATACTCCGAGGAGGTCGCCAAGGGCGAGATCATCCAGACCGACCCGCCCCCCGGCACCAAGATCCTGCGCAGCGGTTCGGTGACCATCACCGTGTCGCTGGGCAAGGAGCGCTACAAGGTGCCCGACGTCGTCGGCAAGACCGAGGACAAGGCCCAAGACCTCATCGCCGCCCGCAACCTCGCCTTCGGCGAGAGCAAGCGCGTCTTCAGCGAGACCGTCGAGAAGGGGCGCGTGATCTCCTCCGATCCCAAGGCGGGCGTCAAGCTCAAGCGCGACAGCGTCGTCAACCTGGTCGTGTCCAAGGGCCGCCAGCCGATCCGGTTCACCGACTGGACCGGCAAGAGCGCCGATGCCGCCAAGAAGGCCTTGGAGGCCAAGGGTCTCGTGGTCGACATCAGCAACGAGGAATACTCCGACACCGTCCCGGCGGGCTATGTGATCACCCAGGACCCGGCAACCGGGCCGCTCTACAAGGGCGACAAGATCACGCTGATCGTCTCCAAGGGTCCCGAGATGATCCAGATCCCCAAGCAAGGGGTCATCGCCGCCGGGGTGGACGCTGCCCGGGCGACGCTCGAGGGTCTCGGCTTCGTGGTCAAGGTCGAGCAGGCTCCCGACTACCTCGGCCTCGGCTTCGTCAAGAACACCGACCCGCCGGCGGGGTCGTCGGTCCCCAAGGGGAGCACCATCACGTTGTTCGTCATCTGATGGGGGTCGGCTCCACCGATCCCGCGCGTCGCAACCCGGTCGGGACCCACGTCCTCGTCGGCGCCGGCCTCGTCAACGGGGCGCTCGCGTCCGCCCTCGAGCTGGGGTGCGAGGCGTTCCAGGTCTTCGCCGGCAACCCCCGCGGGTGGGCCCACGCGGCGGGCGACCCCGCCGTCGACCGGGCGTTCCGAGACGCGACGGAGGAGCGGGGGCTGCGGGTCGTCGTCCACGCGCCGTACCTCGTCAACCTCGGCTCGCCCACCGAGGACACCTTCCGCCGCTCGGTCGCCAGCGTGGCGCACCACCTGAGCCGCGCTGCGGCGATCGGAGCCGAGGGGCTGGTGGTCCACACCGGCTCCTACGTCGACCCCAGCGACAGCGACCGGCGGTTCGCGACCGCGCTCGCCCAGGTGCGCGAGGGACTGCTGCCCGTGCTGGACGCCCTCGGCGACGACGGCGCCCCCTGGCTGCTGCTCGAGCCGACCGCCGGTCAGGGACGGTCGCTGTGCAGCGGGGTGCCCGACCTGACCGCCTATCTCACGGCGCTCGACCACCACCCCCGGGTCGGGATCTGCCTGGATACCTGCCACGTGTTCGCGGCCGGTGCGGCCCTCGACGTGCCGGGCGGCGCCACGGTGCTGCTCGACGACCTCGAGCACGTCGCCGGCCCGGGACGGCTCCGGCTGATCCACGCCAACGACTCCAAGGACGGTCGCGGGTCGGCCAAGGACCGCCACGAGCGCATCGGAGAGGGCCACATCGGCTCGGGCGCGTTCATCGAGCTGTTCGCCCACCCCACCACGGCCGGGGTTCCGTTCATCCTCGAGACGCCCGGGTCGCGTGGGTTCGAGAACGGCGACATCCCCGTCCTCAAGGACCTGCGGCTCCGGGCCCGGGCGGCCGCCCGGTGACCGACACCCGCCGCACCCACCTGCTGGCGACCCTGGCGCTCGTCGGCATCACCGCCGCGTGGGGATCGACCTTCTTCATGACCAAGGACCTCCTCGAGCGGCTGCCCCTGCTGGACTACCTCGCGGTCCGGTTCACCATCGCCGGGCTCTTCCTCGTCGTCCTCGCGCCGCGATCGCTCCGGTCCCTGTCCGGGTCGTCGGCCAAGCACGCCGTCGTCCTCGGCGCGATGTATGGCGTCGCCCAGGTGCTGCAGACCGCCGGCCTCACGTTGACGCCCGCGAGTGTGGCCGGCTTCATCACCGGCATGTACGTCGTGCTGACGCCGGTGCTCGGCGCCCTCCTGCTGCGACACCAGATCGGCGGCTGGACCTGGTTCGCCGTCGCGCTCGCGATGACGGGCCTCGGGGTGCTCACGCTCGACGGGCTGTCGATCGGCTACGGCGAGGCGCTGGTCCTCGTCTCGACCGTCCTCTATGCCGGCCACATCGTCGGGCTGGGGGTGTGGTCCAGGCCCGACATGGCCATCGGGATGTCGATCGTGCAGCTGCTCGTCATCGCCGTGATCGCCTGGGTGGTGACGCTGCCCGACGGGGTCCGGTTGCCCGGGTCGGCGGCCGACTGGGCCCGGCTGCTCTATATGTCGATCGTCGCGGGAGCCCTCGCGATGCTGGGCCAGACCTGGGCACAGGCCCACCTGCCTGCCGTACGCACCGCCATCATCATGGCGATGGAGCCCGTGTTCGCGGCGTTCTTCGCCGTCCTCTTCGGCGGCGAGCACGCCACCGCCCGTATGCTCGCCGGCGGACTGCTCGTGCTGGCCGCGATGATCCTCGTCGAGACCCTCCCGCGGCGCCGGGTCGAGGCCGAGGTCACCCACCTCGGCGTGTGAGCCGCCGTGCCTCTCGCGCCGCTGCGGACCGGATCGTGGAACGCCGCGCCCGGGATCGGCAGGCCTGGGATAGCGTCCCTCCCGTGAGGCACGCCTATTTCTTTGGCCACCTGCCGGGAGCACCCGGGCAGGGCGGTCGCTGACACTCGCCCCACCCCCACCCAACGCCCCGGCTGATCGCGGGGCGTTCGTCATGTCCGGCCCGCGGCGCGGCCCCACCGAAAGAAGGAACCCATGGTCGTCGTGATGGCCCCCGGGGCCACCGAGGAGGACGTGGCCCGCGTCGTCGCCCGCGTCGAGGAGGTCGGCGGCGCCGCGTTCGTCTCCACCGGCGTCTCGCGCACCATCATCGGCCTGGTGGGAGACATCGACTCCTTCCACGGACTCAACCTGCGCACCCTGCCCGGCGTCGCGGACGTCCACCGAATCTCCGACCCCCACAAGCTGGTCAGCCGGCAGCACCACCCCGAGCGGTCCACGGTCTGGGTCGGCAGCGACCACCCCGTCCCGATCGGGCCCGACACGTTCACATTCATCGCCGGGCCGTGCGCCGTCGAGACGCTCGACCAGACCCTCGAGGCGGCCCGGATGGCCAAGGCCGCCGGCGCCACGCTGCTGCGCGGCGGGGCCTACAAGCCGCGGACGTCGCCGTACGCCTTCCAGGGGCTCGGGGTGGCCGGGCTGGAGATCCTCGACGAAGCCCGGCGGCAGACCGGGCTGCCGGTCGTCACCGAGGTCGTCGACGCCCGGGACGTGGCGGTCGTGGCGGAGCACGCCGACATGCTCCAAGTGGGCACCCGCAACATGGCCAACTTCGGCCTGCTCCAGGCCGTCGGTGACGCCGGCAGGCCGGTCCTCCTCAAACGGGGCATGACCGCCACCATCGAGGAGTGGCTGATGGCGGCGGAGTACGTCGCTCAGCGCGGCAACCTCGACGTCGTCCTGTGCGAGCGAGGCATCCGCTCCTTCGACCCGTCGACGCGCAACACCCTGGACATCTCGGCGGTACCCGTCGTGCAGGCCACGAGCCACCTGCCGATCATCGTCGACCCCTCGCACGCTGCGGGTCGCAAGGACCTCGTGCTGCCGCTGTCGCGAGCGGCGATCGCGGTCGGTGCCGATGGCGTCATCGTCGACGTGCACCCCCACCCGGAGACCGCCCTCGTCGACGGGGCGCAGGCCCTGGTCGACTCCGACCTGCGCGCTCTCGCCCAGACGGTGCGCCAGCTCCCGGCGGTGCTGGGCCGCGTCGATGCCAGCCAGTGGCTCGCGGCGAGCCCGGCGCGCCCGGATCCGGCCCAGTAGGCTCGACGGGAGACCGAACGTCGCGGAGGGGGCCATGACGAGCTGTGTCCGGTGCGGCCGCGAGGCCGGCGGCGGGAGCTTCTGCGTGCAGTGCGGCCTCCCGCTCGGGAGCGTCGACACCGACACGGCCGAGCGCCCTGCCGTCCCTGCGCCGGGGCGGCATGCGGGTCAGGTCCCCCCACCGGCGCAGCGCCCCGCCCCGCCTCCGCCGCCCCATCCGGGCGCGCCGCCCTCCAACGCCCGGTTCCCGCTCTATGCCGACCAGGTGCCCGCGTCCACGACCGCACCGCCGACCGGGCCGCCACCCCGGCGAGCGATGCCGGTCACGCCACCGGGACCCCCCGGGCCCGTCGAGCGGACGGCACCTCGACCGGGCCGCCGTCATCATCTCCCGGTGGTCATCGCCGCGATCGCCGTGCTCCTGCTCGCCGTCCTCGCCGGGCTGTGGTGGTGGCTCCAGCCCGGGTCCGGCGAGCGACCATCGGCAACGAGCTCGTCCCCGGGGACCGGTGCCACGTCGTCGGGCGGGGCCTCCTCCGACGGCTCCTCCGGCTCGCCCGACGACCTGCTGGCGGGCGTGCGTGCCGACGTACCGGACGTCGCCCCAGCGGGCCGGGACGTCAACGGCAACCCGATCGACTATGGCGCCGACAACCTCTTCGACGACGACCCGCAGACCGCGTGGCGGATGCCGGGCAGCGGGGCCGGCGACGATGTCGTGATCCGCCTGGACCGCCCCGCGACCATCACGAGGGTCGGGCTCATCAACGGCTATGCCAAGGTCGACCGTGACGCCCAGGGTGACGATGTGCGCTGGTACCCGCGCAACCGCCGCATCCTCACCGTCGAGTGGCGCTTCGACGACGGCACCACGCTGACCCAGAAGCTCCAGCAGCGCCCCGGGCTGCAGACCATCGACGTCCCCGACGTGACCACGCAGACCGTGACCCTCCATCTCGTCCGGGTATCGCCTCCCAAGCCCGGCCGGCTGGGCCGCGACTACACCGCCATCAGCGACGTGCTGCTCCGCGGCACCCCGTCCTGACCCGGAGGTGGCAGCTCAGGCTCACCGAGGTCGCCGAACGGCCCGCGGCGGGAGGTGCCGTCAGCGGGCGGGCAGTGATGCCAGCACCTGGGCGGCGGCGTGCGCGTCGGCCCGGGAGACGTCGAGATGGGTGACCAGCCGGACCGTCGTCGGCCCGACCGTGGAGACCCGCACCCCCTGCTCGGCGGCGGCGACGACGAAGCCCGGCGCATCGGCGCGCTCCAGCACGACGATGTTGGACTCGATCGTCGCCGGGTCGACCCCGGCGGCCTCGGCCAGCAGCCGTGCGTGCTCATGGTCCTCGGCAAGGCGGTCGATGTGGTGGTCGAGGGCATGCAGGCCGGCCGCCGCGAGGATGCCGACCTGGCGCATGCCGCCGCCCATCCGCTTGCGCCACACCCGAGCCTCGGCGATCGCGTCGGCCGGGCCGATCACGAGAGAACCGACCGGGGCGCCGAGCCCCTTGGACAGGCAGACCGCCATCAGGTCGGCGACGGCGCCATAGGCCGCCAGCGGCACACCGGTCGCGACGTGCGCGTTCCAGATGCGGGCACCGTCCAGGTGGACGGCGATGCCCTTCTCATCGGCGAAGTCGCGCAGCTCGTGGAGCGTGGCGAGTGGCGTCACCGTGCCACCGGCGAAGTTGTGGGTGTTCTCCACCGACACGGCGGCGGTCCGGACGAAGAACGGGCCCATGTCGGGAGCGAACATCCGGCGTACGGCGGCGAGGTCGACGTGTCCCCGGGCGTGGGACCAGGTGCGCATCGTCAGGCCCGTATAGGCCCCGTGGGCACCGAGCTCGGCTCGGGCGATGTGGGCCGAGGACTCGCACAGCACCTCCTGCCCGGCGGACACGAGGGCGCGGACGGCGAGCAGGTTGGCCATGGACCCGGTGGGCGTGAACAGCGCCGCCTCATGGCCGAACAGGCCGGCCACCCGCTCCTGGAGGGCCAGCACGGTCGGGTCCTCGCCGAACACGTCGTCGCCGACCTCGGCACCCGCCATCGCGGCACGCATCGCCTCGGTGGGCCGGGTGAGCGTGTCGGAGCGGAGGTCGATCATGCCGGGCGCTCGGCGGAGCGCAGCATCTCAGCGACGAGGAACGCGAGCTCGAGCGACTGGACCCGGTTGAGCCGCGGGTCGCAGACGGTCTCGTAGCGGTTGGCGAGATCGATCTCTGCCAGCTCCTCGCCGCCGCCGACGCACTCCGTGACGTCGTCGCCGGTCAGCTCCACGTGGAGCCCGCCCGGCCACGTGCCGAGCGCGCGGTGGACATCGAAGAAGCCTTGCACCTCGGCGATCACGTCGTCGAAGGCCCGGGTCTTGTAGCCGGACGACGCCTCGAAGGTGTTGCCGTGCATCGGGTCGCAGACCCAGGCCACCTCGACTCCGGCGGCCGTGACCTTCTCGACCAGATCGGGCAGGAGGTCGCGGATCCTGCCCGCGCCGAAGCGCGTGATGAAGGTCAGCCGACCCGGCTCGTTGTCGGGGTTGAGCTTGCCCGCGAGGGCGAGCGCGTCGTCGGGGCTCGTCGTCGGGCCGAGCTTGACCCCGATCGGGTTGCGGATGTGACGCAGCAGCTCGACGTGGGCGTTGTCGAGCTGGCGGGTGCGCTCGCCGATCCAGACGAAGTGGCCCGAGACGTCGTAGGGCTGCTGGGTGCGGGAGTCGATGCGGGTCATCGCGTGCTCGTACTCCAGCACGAGCGCCTCGTGGGAGGAGTGGAAGTCGACGCGGTGGAACTCATCGGGGTCGGCGCCGATCGCGCGCATGAAGACCAGTGCCCGCTCGATCTCGTTGGCCATCGACTCATAGCGCTGGCCGATGGGCGACTCACGGACGAAGTCGGTGTTCCAGGTGTGGACCTGGCGCAGGTCGGCATAGCCGCCGGTGACGAACGCGCGGACGAGGTTGAGGGTCGCCGCGGAGGCGTTGTAGACGTCGAGCAGGCGCTGAGGGTCGTGGCGGCGGGTGTCGGGGTCGAAGTCGAAGCCATTGACGGCGTCGCCCCGATAGGCCGGCAGGGTCACCCCGTCTCGTGTCTCGAGGTCGGAGGACCGGGGCTTGAAGTACTGCCCCGCTATGCGCCCCACCTTCACGACCGGCACGGACGCGGCATAGGTCAGCACGACCGCCATCTGGAGGAGCACCCGCAGCTTGTTGCGGACGTTGTCGGCGGTCACGCCAGACAGCGTCTCGGCGCAGTCACCGCCCTGGAGCAGGAAGGCCTCGCGCCGGGCGACGGCGGCGATCTTGCTCTTCAGGTCGTCGCACTCGCCGGCGAACACGAGGGGCGGCATGCTGCGCAGCCGGCCGACCACGCGGTCGAGCTCGACCTGGTCGAGATAGGTCGGCTGCTGTGCCGGCCCGAGCGCACGCAGGGCCGACAGATCGGGGATGGTCACCGGAACAGGTTACGCGGGTCGGGCTGATGGCCCGACATCGAGCGGTGCCTCAGCCCGAGAGCGAGTCGACGTCCCGGAAACCCGCCCTCTTGGCGCGCGTACCCCGGTCGGTCAGCCGGGTGAACGCCCACAGCAGCACCCCGATCCGGCTGAGGTCGCCGTCGCCACGGGCGAGCCCCTGGCGAACGCCGAGTCGTCACAGGATGTGACGACTCGGCGCGGTGGACGTCAGCCGAAGAAGACCTGGGCCTCGGCGTAGGCCTCCGGCGGCACCGTCTTGAGCTCGCCGGTGCCCTCGATGAGGGGGACGGTGATGATCTTGGTGCCACGCAGGGCGACCATCGTGCCGAACCTGCCCTGCTCGACGGCGTCGATGGCATAGAGGCCGAACCGCGTCGCGAGCCACCGGTCATAAGCCGTCGGCGTGCCACCCCGCTGGACGTGGCCGAGCACGACGTGGCGGGTCTCATGGCCGGTGCGGTACTCGAGCTCCTCGGCCAGGCGCTCGGCGATGCCGCCCAGCTGGACGTGGCCGAAGGCGTCGACCACGTTGGACTGAACGGTCATGACACCGCCTGCCGTGGGGACCGCGCCCTCGGAGACGACGAGGATGACGGCATAGCCGCTGGCATAGCGGCTCTTGACGTATTCCGAGATCTCCTCGATGTCGAAGGGGTGCTCGGGGATCAACACGATGTTGGCGCCGCTGGCCATGCCCGCGTGGAGCGCGATCCAGCCCGCGTGGCGGCCCATGACCTCGCAGACCATGACGCGGTGGTGGGACTCGGCGGTGGTGTGGAGCCGGTCGATCGCCTCGGTCGCGATCTGGACCGCGGTGTCGAAACCGAAGGTGAAGTCGGTGCCGTTGAGGTCGTTGTCGATCGTCTTGGGCACACCGACGACCTTGACTCCGAGGCTGTCGAGCTTGGTGGCGACCCCGAGGGTGTCCTCGCCGCCGATCGCGATGAGCGCGTCGACGCCGTCCTTCTCGAGGTTCTCCTTGATCCGCTCGACGCCGCCGTCGACCTTGAACGGGTTGGTGCGCGAGGACCCGAGGATCGTGCCGCCGCGCGGGAGGATGCCGTGCACCTGGTCGATGCCCAGCTCCATGGTCAGGCCCTCGAGCGGACCCTTCCAGCCGTCGCGGTAGCCCACGAACTCGAAGCCGTGCGTCCCGATCCCCTTGCGGACCACCGCGCGGATGACCGCGTTGAGGCCGGGACAGTCGCCGCCACCGGTGAGGACTCCGACTCGCATGATGATGCACTCCTGACTTGGGTCGCTTAGATCGTTCTAAAGCCTCCGTGAGCCTAGCGAGGAGCGGGCTCGTCAAGCCAGGGTGACGCATCGTGGGATGCGCGTTGTCGCTCACATGTGCGGCGCCCGTGGACGCACCCTGCCCGACGGGTCAGGCCTCGACCGCCGCTCGGTTGGTGACCGGCAGTGCGGCGTGGGGCAGCCGCCCGCCGAGGCGTACGGCGGCGACCAGCGACAGCGCCGTGGTCGCCAGGAGGACGACCCACAGGTCGGCGACGCCGCGGTCGAGCAGCCAGGCGAAGGCGACCGGCGCCACCATGCCCGCGATGTTCCAGGCGAGCTGGATGAGCGCGAGATAGCGCCCACGCAGCTCGGGCGGGGCCGCGTCGGCGGACAGCGCTCCGAGAACCGGACCACCGAGCAGCTCTCCCCCGGTGTAGACGAT
>JAGQUE010000233.1 GCA_020438665.1 Nocardioidaceae bacterium
AGAAGCGGTGCCAGTAGTACTGCTGGCGGACCGGGTCCCAGGTCCAGTTGGACGGCTCGGTGTCGACGAAGATGATGCGGGCGTCCTGGTAGAGGTCGTCGGTGTCGGACCAGACATAGAAGTCGCCGTAGGGGCCGTGGGGGTCGCTCCGGGAGGCCTGGAACCACGGGTGCTGGTCGCTGGTGTGGTTCATGACGAAGTCGATGATCACGCGGATGCCGCGGTCGTGGGCGGCGGCCACGAACGCCCGGAAGTCGTCGACGGTGCCGACCTCGGGGAGCACCGAGGTGTAGTCGGCGACGTCATAGCCGCCGTCGCGCAGGGGGGAGGCCATGAAGGGCGGCACCCACAGGCAGTCGACGCCGAGCCAGGCGAGGTAGTCGAGCTTGTCGGTGAGCCCCTTGAAGTCGCCGGTGCCGTCGCCGTTGGCGTCGGCGAACGAGCGGACCAGAACCTCATAGAAGACGGCGGTGCGGAACCACTCCGGGTCGGACGTCAGGGGCGAGCCGCCCGGGTCTTCCGCATCGTTGGCGGCCGGATCCATGGGGTCCGGATCCATGGTGGCCGGGTCGTCGCGGGTCGGGTCGGACTCGGCGGCCGTCATGCGGGCGGCCTCACGCTGAACACATGGGCGGGCTCGCCGCCGGGGCCGAGCCGGACGAAGTTGTGCTCGCCCCAGGTCCAGGTCTCGCCGGTGATCTCGTCGGTCACCACGAACGAGTCGAACCACGCGCGCCCGAGCGCGGGCATATCCAGGTGGATGCTGGTCTCGCGGGTCGCGTGGGGGTCGACGTTGACGACGACCAGCACGATGTCGTCGGTGCCATCGGGTGTGGTCGCGCGCTTGCTGAAGGCCAGGATCGCGGGGTCGTCGGTCCGGTGGATCGTCAGGTTGCGCAGCTGCTGGAGCGCCGGATGGGCGCGGCGGATCTGGTTGAGCCGGGTCAGGTAGGGCGCCAGCGTGTGGCCGCTCGCGTCGGCGGCCGCCCAGTCGCGGATGCGGACCTGATATTTCTCCGAGTCGAGATATTCCTCGCTGCCGGGTCGCACGGCCACGTGCTCGAACAGCTCGAAGCCGGCATAGACGCCCCAGCTGGGCGACCCGGTCGCGGCCAGGGCGGCCCTGATCTTGAAGGCCTCCGGGCCGCCGTACTGCAAGAACGCGTGGAGGATGTCGGGGGTGTTGACGAAGAGGTTGGGCCGCATCAGGTGGTCGGTCTCCGATGACAGCTCGGTGAGGTAGTCCGCGAGCTCGTCCTTGCCGTTGCGCCACGTGAAGTAGGTGTAGGACTGGTGGAACCCGACCGCACCGAGGGTGCGCATCATGGCCGGCTTGGTGAACGCCTCGGCCAGGAAGAGCACATCGGGGTCGGTGCGCCGTACCTCCCCGAGCAGCCACTCCCAGAACTGGACCGGCTTGGTGTGGGGGTTGTCGACCCGGAAGATGCGCACGCCGTGGGTCATCCACAGGCGCACGACGCGCAGCACCTCGGCCCGGATGCCGTCCGGGTCGTTGTCGAAGTTGAGGGGATAGATGT
>JAGQUE010000234.1 GCA_020438665.1 Nocardioidaceae bacterium
GGCCAGCGCGGCGTCGAGGTCCTCGGCGGCGATCACCCAGAACCCGCCGAGATATTCGCGGGTCTCCAGGTAGGGGCCGTCGGTGATGAGCGGCTCGTCGCCGCGACCATCGACCACCGTCGCGGCCGACGCGGGCAGCAGCCCGCCGCCGAAGACCCACGCGCCGGCGTCCTGGAGCTTGGTGTTGAAGCGGTCGACGGCGGCGAAGACGTCCTGGACGTCGACGCCCTCGGGGATGGCGTTGGTGTCGTCGTGGTGCACGGACAGGAGGTACTGGTGCATCGGAGTGTCCTCTCGATCGGTGTCGTGTCACCTGTGCCACGAACGGGGGTGCCCGCATGCGACAGCCCTGTCGACGAAATCTACGAGGTCTCTCGTGCTCTCCCGTCGGCGCCGCGTCGTCGCAGGGTCAGCGGGCGCGCAGCCAGGCCAGCACGGCCAGCACGCGCCGGTGGTCCTCCGACGACGGCAGGAGCCCGAGCTTGGTGAAGATCGAGCTGACGTGCTTCTCGACGGCCCCGGCGCTGAGCACGAGCTCGTCGCAGATCGCGGTGTTGGAGCGGCCCTCGGCCATCAGCCCCAGCACCTCGCGCTCGCGGGGGCTCAGCCGGGCCAGCGGGTCGCTCGCCCGCCGGGAGAACAGCTGGGCGACCACCTCGGGGTCGAGCACGGTCCCGCCGCCGACCACGGTGTCGAGCGCCCGGGTCACCTCGGCGAGGTCCTGGATCCGGTCCTTGAGGAGATAGCCGACACCGCCGTCGCCCGAGGCGAGCAGCTCGTCGGCGTACGCCACCTCGACGTACTGGCTCAGCAGGAGGACGGCGCACGACGGCACCCGTCCCCGGATCGTGACGGCTGCGCGCAGGCCGTCGTCGGTCATGGTCGGGGGCATGCGTACGTCGACGACGGCGACGTCGGGGGCGTGCTCGACCACCGCGTCGACGAGCGAGGGTGCGTCGCCGACGGCGGCCACGACCTCGTGGCCCGCCTCGACGAGGAGACGGACCAGGCCCTCCCGGAGGAGGGCCGAGTCGTCGGCGACCACGACACGCATCAGCTCACCTCCCGCACGGGATCACCGCTCGGATCACGGTGGGGCCGCCGGCGGGGCTGCTGATCGCGAGGGTGCCGTCGTGGGCGGCGACCCGGTCGGCGAGCCCGGCCAGCCCATGACCCTTCGCGGCCGACGCACCGCCGGCACCGTCATCGGTGACCTCGACGACCAGGTCGTCGTCGTCGCGACGCACCGTGACCCAGGCGTTGCTGGCGCCGCTGTGCTTGGCGACATTGGTGAGGGCTTCGCTCACCACGAAGTAGGCGGCCGTCTCGGCAGCGGGGGACGGCCGCTCACCTGGCAGGTCGACGTCGACCCAGGTCGCGGCACCGGAGCGACCGGCCAGCGCGGCCAGGGCGTCAGGGAGCCCGCGATCGGTCAGGATGGGCGGGGCGATGCCGCGGGTGAGGGCGCGCAGCTCGGCCAGTGTCTCGGCGCTCTGGGCGCGGGCCTCGGCGAGGAGCTGGGAGGCCTGGGCCGGGTCGTCTGCCGCGAGCCGACGCTCGGCTGCCGCGAGGTCCATGCCCAGCCGCACCAGCCGCTGCTGGGGGCCGTCGTGCAGGTCGCGCTCGAGCCGCCGAAGGGCGTCGACCTCGGCCTGGGCGCCGGCGGCGCGGCTGGCGGTCAGCGTGGTGACCCGCTCCTGGAGCGCGACGACGTGGGTGTTGCCGAGCAGGGAGCTGGCCAGGCTCGACTGGGCGATCGCGCAGCCGCGCAGCACCGGCATCAGGGTCAGGGCGAACGCCAGCCCCAGCAGGGCCTGGGCGAGACCTTCGCTGATCGGAATGTCGAGCAGGGCGGCGAGGTCGGTGCGGTCGGCGTTGTCGGGCAGATAGCGCGACCAGAACCAGAAGGTCAGCCCGCTCAGGGCGCCGGTCCACCAGACCAGGGTGATCGAGAAGGTGACGACCGCCACCGGCATGACGACGATGCCGTGGAGCACGTCCAGCCACGACTGTGTGTCGCGCAGCTGGCCGAACCAGCGCCGCAGGAGCTTGGTGTCCTCGGGCACGGGACGGTACGGCGCGGGGGGCATCTCCGCGGCCACCTGGCCGACCCGCCACCGCTCGACCGCAGCGAAGCCGCGGGCGATGCCGAGGACGACCACCAGGACCGGCAGGCCGAGCAGGGTGATGAAGAGGCCCAGGCCCAGTGACAGTCCGGTCACGAGCACCGAGAACGAGAGCAGGGCGATCGGGAAGCCGGTCAGCAGATAGAGGGTGTCCCGCCCGAGCTTCGCCCAGAGCGGCCGCTCGGTGCCGACCCGCTCGGCTGTGGTGGTGGTGACCTCGGGGTGCGTCGTCATCGTCATGGCACCAGCCTGCGGCTGACGCAGGGGCTGTCGCCATGGCGTCGACCACCGTCCTGGGGGTGGGGACAACCCCACCTCCGCCGTCGAGGCAGCGCGCGCGACACGTCGGCAGTCTAGGGCCGGGCGACGCCCTGCTCAGGCCTCGCGCACGACGAGCTGCTGGGCCGGGGTGAAGAAGCGCGACCGCACCAGGACGGCCGCCACCATCGCGGTGAGGCCGCCGGCGGCCAGGATCAGCGCGATCACGACGAACTGATAGATCGCCGCCTGGACGGGGTCGGCGCCGGCCAGCACCATGCCGGACATCAGGCCCGGGATGAACACGATGCCGAGCGCGGTCATGGTGTTGACCTGCGGGATCATCGCCGCCCGCACCGCAGTCTCGACGTACGGCGCGACGCAGTCGTCGGGTGACCCGCCCAGGGACAGCTTGGCCTCGATGTCGGCGCGATGGGCGACCACGTCGGAGCGGAGCCGCTCGAGCATCAGCGTGCACGCGGTCATCGCGTTGGACAGCAGCATCGACCCGACCGGGACCAGGTTGGAGACGCTCGCGTCGAGCACGCCGAGCAGCGCCATCACCACGATCACGCTGCCGGCGCCGACCAGCAAGGAGGTCAGGATCAGCCGGTAGGCGCCGGGGATCGCCTTGGCGCGCTTGCGTGCGATCGAGGCTGCGGCGGCGAACATGCCCAGCAGCACGAGGATCGCCGTCCACCAGGGGCCCCGGAGAAGGACGGCGAGCACCGACCCCACGATGACGACCTGGACGAAGCCCCGCAGCATCGACCAGGAGGCCTCCCCCAGGAGCGAGACGCCGTAGCGCCGGGCGATCAGCAGGACTCCCATCACGGCGACGACGGCGACGGCGGCCTGGATCAGGGCGACCGCCCAGGTGTTGTCGACCAGCGCGGTGATCACGACTCCAGCACCTCCTCGATCGCGCCGTCGGCGACGACGCGGCCGCCGGCCATCCGCAGCGCCCGGGTCGCGAGCCGGCGGGCCTGGGCCTCGTCGTGGGTGACGATCAGGCAGGTGATGTCCTGGTCGGTCAGAACGTCGCGCAGGGTGGTCTCGACCTCGGCCTTGGTGTCCTCGTCGAGCGCGGACGTCGGCTCGTCGAGGAGCAGCACGCGTGGCTGGTTGGCGAGGGTGCGCGCCAGCGAGACGCGCTGCGCCTCGCCGCCCGAGAGGGAGCCGGCCTCGCGGTCGGCGTACCGGGGGAGCTGGACCCGCTCCAGCAGGCTGGCCACCATGGCGTCGTCGAGGTCCTCGCCGCGGGCCCGGAAGGCCCAGCGCAGGTTGTCGGCCACGGTCCCGGTGAACATCCTCGGGGTCTGGAGCACCATGCCGACCCGGCGGCGCAGCTCGCCCGGCGGGGTCTCGGCCTGGTCGACGCCCTCGACGAGCACCCGCCCCGCGGTGGGCTCGTCGAGCCGGTTGAGCAGCCGCAGCAGCGAGGACTTGCCGGCGCCGCTCCCACCCACGACCGCGACCACCTCGCCGCGAGCCACGGAGAACGTCACGTCGTCGACGATCGTCGTCCCGTCCGCCAGCCGCCGCGACAGCCCCTCGGCCCGCAGCACCTCGGCCCGCCCGCCGTCGGCCCGCTGCCCCTCGTCACCCACGCCCCGGAGCCTAGGCGACCGCACCTGATCGCCGAGTCGTCACATCGTGCGACGCCTCGGCGATGGATCTGCGATCACGGGCAGCTAGGCGAACTTCCACGAGATCAGCTGGTTGGGGCCGTCGGCGTCCTCGCGACCGTTCTGCACGAAGAAGCTGGCGGGGCCGCCCGGTTGGAGGTGCAGCGTCGTCACCGTGGAGGCGTTGCCCGAGGCGCCCGGGACGACGTGCTTGGTGAACCGGGGCCGGTTGGCCGACCGGAACCCGTTGCCGACCATGACGACGTCGTAGGGGTTGGTGGCGAGGGTGAGGTCGTGGACCAGGCCATAGACGTCCTGCTGGCCGTCGCCGTTGATGTCCCCGACAGCGACGCCCCAGCCATAGGCGTTGGGCGCGACCTTGAAGTCGTTGGTGTAGATCCGCACGGCGGCGTCGAAGCCGGTCGGCGTACCGGGCCGATAGAAGATGCCCGTCGCGTCGGAGGCGACCAGGTCGGGAATGCCGTCGCCGGTGATGTCCTCATAGCGGCCGTCGGTCATCGCAGTGAGCTTGTTGGCCGCCCAGGAACCGACCTCGGTGAAGCTCTGTCCGGCGTTGTTGCGATAGAGCAGCGGGCGGGAGTTCTTGTAGTTGCAGGCCAGCAGATCCATCCACCCGTCCTTGTTGAAGTCCATGGGGATGGCGCAGTTGACGCCGGCCGACGGGTGAGGCGTCGCGAACTGCGGCGCGAACGTGAAGCCGGTGCCGCCGTTGTTGAGGAAGACCTTGGAGAACTCGTGCTGTGACGTGTCGGCCAACGGGTCGCAGAGCGGATCCTCCACCACCCGGGGCATCTCGTTGCCGACGAAGAGGTCGTCCCAACCGTCGTTGTCGAGGTCGAGGAAGGCGACGAAGCGGCCGCGGCCGCAGGGGTCGCCGAGCCCCCACTCGGTCGCGACGTCGGTGAAGCTGCCGGGCGTCAGCTGGAGCCAGAGCTCGTTGTCCTTGACGGCGGTCTTGTAGTAGTTGTCGAGATTGCGGCCGCCGGAGCAGTAGACGTCGAGCAGACCGTTGTGGTCGACGTCGTTCCAGGCACAGTCGTGGCGATCGAGGATGCCGCCCTGGGCGTTGACCCTCGCGGTGAGGTTCTTGGCCACCCACGTGAACGTGCCGTCGCCGTTGTTGCGCATCAGCCTGGAGTCGACCTGCTGGTGGTAGCCCAGCCAGATGTCCTCGAGGCCGTCGTTGTTGTAGTCGACGGCCATCGCGGCCCAGGTGCGCTGGAGGGCATAGAGGCGGGTGCCGTTGATGGCGTTGACGAGCTGGGGAGAGGCGGCCTCGGTGCTGGGGGCCAGTGCCGCGACGCCCACCGTGGTCAGTCCCAGCGCCATCGTCATCGCGAGCACGATCCGCCGCAGCACCCTCATGTCACACCCCCGATTGGCTGGACCGCAGCCACTCGTCGGCTGCGTGACCCCATCAGTCCACAGGCGCCCGCCCCCGTCAAGGGCGTGCGCGGGTTCGTGGCGGACCGGGGGTGGGGTGCCGGTGACGTCGCGAGCTCGGGCGGTCAGACGGTGAGGGCGGGGTGGAGCCGGGCCACCGACCAGCTCCGCTGGCGCCGTACGGCGAACCAGGCGAGCGCCATCGCACCGACGAGCCAGACCGCGAGCACCGCGATGGCCGGACCCAGCGGCACGGTGCCGCCCGCGATCAGCGACCGGAACCCGGTGACCACATAGGACAGCGGCAGCAGCGGGTGGAGCCACTGGAAGAACCCGGGCGTCGACTGGATCGGATAGGTGCCACCGGCCGAGGCGAGCTGGAGCACGATCAGGACGAGCGCGGCGAACCGGCCGGCGGGGCCGAACGCGGCGACCAGCGCATAGTTGACCGCGACGAACGTCAGGCTGGCGAACACCGCCAGCGTCAGGAAGCCGGCCAGGTCCGCGATATCGAGGTCGAGTCCGAGCAGGACGACGGCGGCGAGGACAGCCACCTGGACCAGCCCGAGCAGGGCGCCCGGCGCATAGCCGGCGAGCGTGACCCGCCACGAGGCGGCGCTGGAGGCGATCGAGCGCCGTGAGACCGGTCGCAGGATCAGATAGAGGCTCATCCCGCCGACCCACAGTGCGAGGGCGAGGAAGTAGGGCGCGAGCCCATAGCCATAGGACGGCACCGCGTGGGCCCGGGTGACGTCGTCGGTGATCGGCGTGGAGACAACGTCGGCGAGCTGGTTGCGCTCGGCCTTGTCATAGGTGGGCACCTGGTCGACGCCGGAGGTGAGCCCGTCGGCGAGCTTGGTCGCGCCGGCCGAGAGGTCGTCGGCGCCGGAGGCCACCTGGCTGGTGCCCTGCTGGAGCTGGTCCGCGCCGCTCACCGCCTGGCTCGTCGCGTCGGCCAGCTGGGTGGCGCCGTCCGCCGACTGCTGCGCCCCGGTGGCGAGCCGGTCGGCCCCCCAGGCGAGGTCGCTGGCGCCGGAGGAGAGCCTCTCGGCGCCGGCCGACGAGCGGGCGATCCCCTCGACGAGGGCCGGGACCTGGGCGGCCAGGGTGTCGAGCCCGGCCTGGAGCTGCGGACCGGCCTGGCTCAGCTGGTCGCCGCCGGCCTTGAGCTGGTCGGCGCCGTCGCCGAAGGCCGCGGCGTTCGTGGCGAGCTGGTGGGCCCCGGTCGCGAGCTGACCCGCGCCGGTGGCGACGCCGTGGACGCCCGTCGCCACGTCGCCGGCGCCGGTGTGGAGCTGGTCGACGCTGGTGGCCAGGTCGGCCGCGCCGGTGCGCAGGCCGGCGGACTGCTGGGCGAGCCCGGCGAGCTGCTGGCAGAACGCCGGCGCTGCCCCGGAAGCCGCGCACTGGGC
Source organism: Nocardioidaceae bacterium (assembly GCA_020438665.1). The sequence goes on from JAGQUE010000234.1 coordinate 6,829, forward strand.
CGCGAGCTGGTCCACGCCCTGGGTGTAGGAGGTCACGCCGGCCGAGAGCTGGTCGGCGCCGGCCCCCGCGGAGGCGAGCCCGGAGACGACCTGGTCCGCGCCGGTCGCGGCGTCGCTGGCCCCGCTGGCGAGCTGCGCGGCGTTGTCACCGAGCTGGGTGGCCCCGTCGGCGATCTGGCGGCCGCCCGTGCCGAGCCGGGTCGCGGCGTTGCCCAGCTCGGCGGCGCCGTCGGTCAGCTGGGTGGCCCCGTCGGCGAGCTGTCGGGCCATGGCGGGCAGCGGCCGCGTCTGGTCGTTGATGATGCCGAGTCCGTCGGAGAGCTGGGTGGCCCCGTCGGCGAGGTCGCCGGCCCCGCCGGCCAATTGGTCGGCGCCGTCGGACAGCTGCGCCGTGCCGTCGGCGAGCTGCCGGGCACCGTCGTCCAGCTGGGTGAGCCCGGCGGTCAGGTCGGCGGCTCCGGCGTCGGCCTGGTGGGCGCCGTCGGCGAGTCTCGCCGCGCCGTCGGCGAGGGAGCCTGCGCCGTCGCCGGCGTCGGCGAGGTTGGCGTGGATGCCGTTGAAGCCGAGATAGACGTTCTTCAGATAGGCCGAGGTGAGCACGTCGGAGGTGTCGGACACAACGGCCTTGGAGATCGAGGCCGCGATGTTGCCGGACAGATAGGAGACGGCGTCGTCGGTCTGGAGCTGCATCTGGGCCGGGGCGGCGTTGGCCGCGTCACTGGACGAGGTCGCCCTGGCGGACATGTCGGAGGGGAGGGTCAGGACGGCGTAGTAGTCGCCGTCGGCCAGGCCCTTGTCGGCGTCCTCGGCGGTGGTGAGGGTCCAGTCGAGGTTGCTGGGCTCGTCGCTGGTGGTCAGGTTGGCGGCGACCAGCCGGCCGACGGCGACGGTCTGTTCCTTGCCGTCGGTGCCCTTGACCTTGACCGGCTCGTCGAGGTTGACGACGGCGGCCGGCACCTGGTCGAGGTTGCCGGTGACGTCGAGGTTGGCCCACACGAGCAGGCCGGCATAGAGCCCGGGCACGATGACGAGGGCGGCGAGCACGACCTTGGCCGGGCCGCGGAACCGGGAGAGCTCGGCGGCGCTCATGGGAGGGAGGAGCTTCATCGGGTCACCTGCCGGGACTGGAGGGAGAGGATGGCGCCACGGCGGGCGGGCGTGGTGAGCCCGACCAGCGGGGTGGCGTCCGCGCTGGTGGCGACGACGGCCGTACGGCGGTCGCCGTGCGCGGAGGGTCTGTCGGACACGCGGGCGCAGGCGGCCCAGAAGGCCCGCTGCTCCGCCGTGGTGTGCAAGGCGGAGACGTCGTCGACGACGACGACCGCGGGCTCGGGCAGGGCCGCCAGGGCCAGGCCGAGCAGCCGCCGCTGCAGGTCGGTGAGGTCGGCGACGAGGGTGTCGCCGCCGGGGTCGGTGGTCGGAAGGGTCTCCGGCGCCTCGTGGCGGCCGGCCGCCAGGAGGTCGGCGTACACCGCCCGCGCGCTGGTGAGCTCGCGCCGGCCGGCCCACGGGCGGAGCGACCGGGCGGCGAGCCGCTCGGCGAGGTGGTGGTCGATGTCGAGGTCAAGGGCCAGGTCGTTGATACCGGGCAGCTCGGCGAGCTCGACGGCGCGCTGGACACGGCCCCGCTCCTCGGGGAGGAGGCCTCCCGCGACCTCGAGGAAGCCGTCGGTGAGGGGCAGCCGGCCGGCGATGGCGAGCAGCAGGGCGGTCTTGCCGGAGCCCGGTCCGCCGGTCACGGCGGTGACCGTGCCCTCGTCGACGGTCAGGTCGACGTCGGCGAACACGGGGCCGCGCGGGCCGGCCACGGTCAGGCCGGTGCCGGTGACGACGCGGTGGGGGACCTGCTCGGACGGGCGCTCGGTCTCGAGCTGGCGGCGTAGGCCGGAGCCCTCGACGTCGAGGTCGGGCAGCCGCGTGTCGAGCCAGCGCGGGAACGCCCACGAGACGTGGCCGAGCAGGCTCAGCACGGCGGGGACGGCGAGCATGCGGACGAGGAACGCGTCGGCGGCGACCCCCACCGCGAGCGACAGCGCGATCGGCTTGATGGTCGCGTCACCCTCGGGCACGAACGCCGCGAAGACGCCGATCATGATGGCCGCGGCCGCGGCCACGACGGGAGCGGCGCCGACGAAGCCGCGGCGTACGGCGCCCTGCGGGTCGCGGGTGTGGCTGTAGTCCTCGTGCATCCGCGACGCGACGAAGACCTGGTAGTCCATGGCGAGGCCGAACAGCACGCCCATCAGGATGATCGGCAGGAACGAGATCACCGGGCCGACCCTCGGGACCCCGAGGAGGCCGGCCAGGATGCCGTGCTCGAAGACCAGGCTGACGACACCGAAGGACGCCCCGAGCGACAACAGATAGCCGATGCTGGCGGTCAGCGGCACGACGATCGATCGGAACACCACCGCGAGCAGGACGAGGGAGAGCCCGACCACGACGACGCCGAACGGCAGCAGCGCGCTGGCGAGCCGGTCGGAGACGTCGAGGCCGACGGCGGTCTGGCCGGTGACGCTGATGTCATAGCCGTACTGCTGGGAGAGCTCGGTGGTCTTGTCCCGCAACCGGGTGACGAGGTCCTGGGTGGCCTGCTGCTTGGGTCCGGTCGTGGGGACCAGCACGACGATGCCGTAGTCGCCGGTCGGGTTGGGGGTGGCGATGGCGACCCGCTCGACGCCCGGCTCGTCGGCGAGGTCCTGGCGGATCTTGTCGATGTCGCCCAGCGGGTCGCGGCTGGAGATGAGGTCGACGGCCACGAGGAGGCGGCCGTTCTCGCCGGGCCCGAAGTAGCGCTCGGTGAGGTCATAGGCCTTGCGCTGGGTGGTCTCGGTCGCGGCGTTGCCGCCGTCGGTCAGTGCGAACCGCAGGCTGGTGGCGGGGATCGCGAGGGCCCCGAGCGCGACGATGACGAGCAGGAGGGTGACAACCGGCTTCCAGGTGGCGAGGGCGACCCACCGGTCCCAGAGCCCGGCCTTGCTCGTGGCGCGGCGCGTGGCCGGGCGGATGCGGCGGCCGAGGACGGCCATCGAGGCGGGCAGCACCGTGAGCGTGGTGGCGACGGCGACGACGACGCCGGCAGCGGCGGAGAAACCCATCGCGGTGAGGAACGGCAGGCCCACGACCGACAGCGCCGACAGCGCGATCATCACGGTGACGCCGGCGAAGACGACCGCCGAGCCGGCGGTGCCCAACGAGCGCCCCGCGGCCTCCTCGGGCTCGACACCCTCACCGAGCAGCTCGCGATAGCGAGTGAGCACGAAGAGGGCATAGTCGATGCCGACGGCCAGCCCGATCATGATGGCCAGCAGCAGCGAGGTGCCGGGCACGTCGGTCATCGAGGCCGCGATCATCACCAGCATGACGGTCGCGATGGCGCCGTACACGGCCGTGAGGATCGGGAGCAGTGCGGCCAGGAACGACCGGAAGACGCCGATCAGCACGACCAGCGCGATCACGAGGCCGAGCGCCTCGGTGATCGAGAGCTGGGGTGGCGTCACGCTGAAGGCCGCGCCGCCGGCCTCGACCGTCAGGCCCGCGTCGCGCAGGGGAGCGCCGGCGTCATAGATCGCCTGGCGGGTCTCCTCGGTGACCTGGGGGGTCTTGAGGTCGAGCTGCGCGGTGACCAGGGCGGCCTTGCCGTCGTCGGTGACGGCGCCGTTGACCATGCCCGAGAAGGGGTCCATCACCGCGGTGACGTGGTCGAGCTGCTCGAGGTCCTTCTCGAACGCCTCGATCTGCTGCTTGACCGCGGGGTCGGTGACCTGCTTGCCCTCGGGCGCGACGACGATGATGTCGGCGCTCGAGGCGCTGACCTCGGGGAAGCGGATGGCGAGGGTGTCCAGCGCCTGCTGGGACGACGTCCCGGGGACGGTGTAGGACTCGCTGGTCTGGCCGCCCAGCAGGCCCGCCGCGGCGGCGAGCGCGACCAGCAGGAGCAGCGCGGCCGTGAGCGTCAGCCGGGCGTGGCGGTAGGCACCGCGGCCGAGGCGGTAGAGGGCGAGTGACATGGGTCCTCCGGTCGGCGCTGAGGCGCCGGGGGGTGGGCGTCAAGGTGTTTCGATACACCAATGTATCCGATACACTTGTGTATGCAAACTCGGTCGGGAGATGGTCTGCTCCTGGCCGCACCACGGTTCACCTCAGGCCCGAGGTCGGGAAGGATCACGACCATGAGCACCAACTCCGCCCCGGCGCACGGCGCGTCCACGCCGCTGACGCGCCGCCGCCGGCGTACGCGCGACAGGCTCGTCGAAGCCGCCCGCGCCGTCTTCGCCGACCACGGGACCGCCGTCGGCGTCGCGGACATCTGTGAGGCCGCCGGCTTCACGCGGGGGGCGTTCTATTCCAACTTCTCCGACAAGGACGAGCTGCTCCGCGCCGTGATGGAGCCCCAGATCGAGGACACCATCGCCCAGATCGAGGTGATGATGGCCCGGGCCGAGGACACCTCCGACCCCGCGGCCCTGGTCGAGCGCTTCCTCGGGGTGGTCAACCTCGACCGTGACCTGTTCCTCATCCGATCGGAGATGGCGCTCGCCGCCGCCCGTGACCCCGCCGAGCACGCGGCCGACCTGGCGCCGCTCGAGCAGATGCTGGGGCGGCTCACCGACGCGATCGTGGCCGCGCTGGCGCAGCAGGGGCTCCGGTTCGCCATCGATCCCGCCGATGCCGTCCGCATGCTCGCGGCCGTCGCCGACCAGAGCCACCAGCAGTCGCTCATCCGCCGGACCGACGACCCCACCCGGCTCGCCCGGGTCACCATGCC
>JAGQUE010000235.1 GCA_020438665.1 Nocardioidaceae bacterium
GCGCTTCAAACGGATCTTGACGGCCACGTTTGTGGTGTCTCCTCGAAAGTTGTGTCGGGTGGGGACCACGCACCAGGTGGGGAACACCGGGGAGCGGCCCTCGATGGGCACTGCACGACCCGGTTGAGAGGGTCCGGACGCGCAGGACTCAGCGGGTCATTGTGCCAGACGGCCGTGGGCCTTTCGAAATCGCTGGACCCGCGGGTCAGGACAGGTCCTGGGGGCCCAGGCCGATCGAGCGTCGGAACGCCGCCAACCCCTCGACCTCGAGAGGATGCTCACCACGCACCAGCGCCTCGGGCGTCAGCACCAGCCCGAGGTTGTGGGCCAGCTCGCCGTCTCGCCGGCGCAGCCGTCGTACGCCGTTCTCGCGGTAGCCGACCTTGCGGCTCACCGCCAGCGATGCCGGGTTGTCGGCGAACGCAGCGGACGTCACCTCGACCGCGTCGAGGTGGTCGAAGGCGAACGCGCAGATCGCCTGCCGCATGGCGGTGCCGATCCCCCGCCCCTGCCAGTCCTGGCCCAGCCACGACCCCGTCTCACCGGTCCGCGTCACCAGGTAGTCCTTGGTCTCGAAGGCCTGAGTCCCGACCATCGCCCCCTCGTGCCATACCCCGAGGTGAAGGCCCCACGCGGCGGGCGAGAACTCCGCCCGCGCCCGCCAGTGGTATTGGGCCGTGTTGCGCAGGAGCTCAGCGGCCGGCGCGTCTGTCCAGGGGAAGAAGAACGGCATCCGCTCCGGTGGGTGGATCCCCGAGGCGGCCAGGTCGCACAGGGCGGGGAGGTCGTCGTCGGTGATCCCGCGCAGCTCCAGCGGACCGGCGGTGATCCGCAGGCCGAGCATCGGCAGCAGGTCGGCGATCGTGCTCATGACCCGATTGTGTCCCGGGGTGGCGAGATACGTCTCATGGTGAACGACCTGCCGCAGGACCATGATGGAGACATGAGCCAGCCGCCGACACCCTACGGCGCACCGGTGCCGCCGTACGGCGCCCCCTTCCCGCCTTCCGCCTCCTACCCCGCTCCACCCAAGAAGCCTCGTCCCAGCGCCTGGTGGTTCCTGCTGCCCACGCTGCTGGTCGTCGCCGCCGTCGCGAGCGTGGCGATCTTCGGAGTGATGGCCTTCAGGTCGTTCCGGTTCGAGGGCCCCGTCCCGGTCGACGGCCAGACCCACACCATCACCCTGGACAACACCGACATCCACGTCCTCTGGGCCGGCTCCCCTCGGCCCTCGTGCGTGGTCACCGACAGCACGACCGGCGAGGAGCTGACGCTCACCGCGACCAACGGGACCTTCACCCGGACCACCGACAACCGTCCCCACGACGTCGCCTGGCTGGAGTTCGCTCCGACCTCGGCCAGGGTGGACATCACCTGCACCGGTGGTGACGGGACCGACGTCGTGGTCGGGACCCGACCGGACGTGGGCCGGTTGGTCGGCGGGATCCTCGGCGCCATCCTGCTGCCCATGGGTCTCGGCTTCCTCGCCCTGGTGTCCCTGATCGTGCTCATCGTGCTGTTCGCGGTTCGAGGTCCTCGCAACCAAACGAGCTGACCACGCATCACAGAGAACATCCACTTCAGGGGGTTCTCATGAACTTGGGCTCGACCGACGTCCTCGACCAGCTCACGCTGCCGGAGGCCCGCGCCGCCGGCCTGCGGCTGCCGCCGCGGCTCACCGCGCCACCCCGCCTCAGCGAGCGGCACCCGTGGCTCTATCCCTGGGCCGTGCGCGTGCACCGTGCCCGGCGCCGCTGGCGGTGGCTGACCGGTGACACGTCCTGGGCAGCCCGGCATGCGGAGGAGGACCTGCCGGTGCGGGTCAAAGCCCACTCGTCGCTGCTGCTGCGCCAGCTGTCGGAGGCCGAGATGGCACTCCAGCACGGCAAGGTCGTCAATCTGCGGATCGCCGCCGCTCGCACCGACCGGCTCCTGATCCGACCCGGCGAGACCTTCTCGTTCAACCGCGTGGTGGGCAATTGCACCCGCCGCAAGGGCTACGTCGACGGCATGCGACTGTCGAACGGGGACGCCGAGGCCGGCGTGGGGGGCGGGATCTGCCAGCTCGCCAACCTGTTGCTGTGGATGTTCCTCCACTCCGATCTGACGGTGGTGGAGCGCTCGGAGCACAGCTTCGACCCGTTCCCCGACAAGGGTCGCGTCCTCCCCTGGGGGGTCGGCTGCTCGATCGTCTACAACTACGTCGACCTCGTCGTCCGCAACGACACCGAGACGACCTTCGAGCTCCGCACCTGGGTCGACGAGCGCCACCTGCGTGGACGGCTGCTCGCCGACCGCCCGCAACCCCGGTCATGCCACGTCGCGGCACGGCACGAGCGCTTCTTCCGCTATGAAGGCCGGTTCTTCCGCGCCAACCAGATCTGGCGCACCGTCATCGACCGCCGCACGGGGAACATCATCCGCGACGAGCTGCTCAACGAGAACTGTGCCCTGGTGAAGTACGAGCCTCGCGACCGTCCTGTCATCGAGGTCGGCGGCTCGGCATGAGCCGGCGCCCGGCGCGGTCGGTCAGCGCACGACGCGCCCGCGCAACACGATGCGCGAGGGCCGGCGCAGGACCGTGAGGTCCTCGCGGGGGTCGACCGGAAACACCAGGAAGTCCGCCGGCGCGCCCTCGCTCAGCGTCGGGTTCCACCCCAGCCACTCGCGGGCCCGCCACGAGGCGGCGCCCAGGGCATAGTCGGCGGACATCCCCAGCTCGACCATGGCCAGCACCTCGCCGGCGAGATTGCCGTGCCGCGCGACGCCGCCGCCGTCGGAGCCCGCGAACAGCGCGACGCCGGCCTCATAGGCGGCCATGATCGTGGCCGGCATCCGGCGATAGAGGTCGGTCATGTGGGCGGCGTACGCCGGGAACTTCTCAGCCCCCGCCGCGGCATAGTCGGGGAACTTGTCGATCTGCATCACCGTCGGGACCAGCGCGACGTCACGCGCGACCATCACGTCGATCAGGTCGGCCGACAGTCCGGTGCCGTGCTCGATGCAGTCGATCCCGGCGGCCAGGAGGCCGGGCAGCTCGGCCTCCCCGAAGCAGTGGGCGGTCACCTTGGCGCCATGGGCGTGGGCCGCTTGGATCGCGGCGGCGAAGGCCTCGTCGGGGAACGACGGCGCCAGGTCACCGTCCTCCCGCGAGATCCAGTCGCCGACGAGCTTGACCCAGCCGTCGCTGCGCTGCGCCTCGAGGGCGGCCACATCGGCGAGCTGGTCGGGCTCGACCTCGTGGGCATAGTTGCGGATGTAGCGCCGTGACCGGGCGATGTGCTTGCCGGCCCGGATGAGCCGCGGCAGGTCCTCCCGGTCGTGGACCCAGGCTGTGTCGGCGGCGGATCCGGCGTCCCTGATCAGGAGGGCGCCGCCATCGCGGTCCTGGAGGGCCTGCTGCTCGGTCTCCTCCTTGCCGACGGCGCCATGGTCGTCGAGGCCGATGTGGCAGTGAGCGTCGACCAGCCCGGGCACGATCCAGCCGCTGGCGGCAAGCTCGGCACCGGGCTGAGGCTCATGGGTCACGTGGCCGTCGACGACGAAGAGCTCCCCGACCTCACCGTGGGGCAGCACCGGCCCGGTGAACCTCAGCACCGTCATGGCCGGGACGTTACCGGGCGGGCGGCCGCGCGGCTGCCGCGGGTCGTCGCCCGGTCAACCGTCAGCTCACTTGAGGTACTTGGAGAAGTCGTTGGGCAGCTGGAGCGCCTCGGCGGCCTTCTGATAGTCGATCTCACCGTCGGGCGAGCCGAACGGGTTGGTCGCCGCCGGGGCCGCCGGCTTGGCGCCGCCGGCCTTGGCCGGATTGCCCGAGACTCGACGGCCCTTCGCCGGCTTGGCCTTGCCCTTCTTCTTGCGGCCCGCGGCCGCCGCCATGCCAGGCATGCCCGGCATGCCGGGCATCCCGCCGCCGCGCGCGAACGACATCATCATCTTGCGCGCCTCGAAGAAGCGGTCCACCAGCTGGTTGACATCGGAGACCTGACGCCCCGAACCACGGGCGATGCGGGCCCGCCGGGAGCCGTCGATGAGCTTGGGGTTGGCTCGCTCGGCCGGCGTCATGGACTGGATGATCGCCTGGATCCGGTCGATCTCGCGCTCGTCGAAGTTCTCCAGCTGGCTGCGGAACTGGCCCATCCCGGGCAGCATGCCCATGATCTTCTGCATCGAGCCGAGCTTGCGCACCTGCTGCATCTGCTCGAGGAAGTCGTCGAGGGTGAAGTCGCCGCCCTTGCCGGTGAGCTTCTCCGCCGCCTTGAGCGCCTGCTCCTGGTCGAAGGTCTTCTCGGCCTGCTCGATCAGCGTGAGCATGTCGCCCATGTCGAGGATCCGCGACGCCATCCGGTCGGGGTGGAACAGGTCGAAGTCGGTCATCTTCTCGCCATTGGAGGCGAACATGACCGGTCTGCCCGTGATCGAGGCGATGGACAGCGCGGCACCACCGCGCGCGTCACCGTCGAGCTTGGTCAGGACGACGCCGTCATAGCCGACGCCTTCGAGGAACGCCATCGCCGTGTTGACGGCGTCCTGACCGATCATCGCGTCGACGACGAAGAGGATCTCGTCGGGCTGCACGGCATCGCGGATGTCGGAGGCCTGCTGCATCATCTCCGTGTCGACGCCGAGGCGGCCGGCGGTGTCGATGATGACGGTGTCGTGGAGCTTGCGCTGGGCCTCCTCCACCGAGGCACGCGCCACCGCGACCGGATCACCGACGCCGTTGCCCGGCTCTGGGGCGAACACGGGCACGTTCACACGATCGCCGTTGACCTGGAGCTGGTTGACGGCGTTGGGCCGTTGGAGATCCGCCGCGACGAGCATCGGCGTACGGCCCTGGTCCTTGAGCCACAGCGCCAGCTTGGCGGCCAAGGTGGTCTTGCCCGCGCCCTGGAGGCCCGCGAGCATGATGACCGTCGGGCCGGTCTTGGCGAAGCGGAGCCGACGGGTCTCGCCACCGAGGATCGTGACGAGCTCCTCGTTGACGATCTTGACGATCTGTTGTGCGGGGTTCAGTGCCTGGCTGACCTCTTCGCCGCGGGCCCGCTCCTTGACGGCGCCGACGAACTCCTTGACGACGGGCAGCGCCACGTCGGCCTCGAGCAGGGCGATCCGGATCTCCCGTGCGGTCGCGTCGATGTCGGCCTCGGAGAGCCGGCCCTTGCCGCGGAGGTTCTTGAAGGTCTCGGCAAGCCGGTCGGAGAGCGTGGCGAACAAGTGGGAGTCCTCGACTGCAGGGAACGAAGGGTCGGGCCGGGCGGCCCGAGGTCCAAGGGTAACGGGGCGGCTTCGTGGCGACGAACCTTCGGGCATCATGGCCGCCATGCCTCGGACGCTCGACGACATCTCCTGGCCCCGGTCGACCGCGCGCCTGACGTTGCGACGTGTCGAGCCGGCCGACGTCGAGGCGGTCTGGGCCTACCGGCGCCTCCCCGAGGTCAGCGAGTGGCTGACCGGCGCACCGTCCAGCTTCGAGGAGTACGCCGCCCTGTTCGTCGACCCCGTGCGCCTCGACCGGACGATCCTGGTGGAGCACGAGCGTCGCGTCGTCGGTGACCTCTATGTCGCGATCGAGGACGGCTGGGCGCAGTCGCAGGTCGCCGACCTGGCCCGTGGGGTGCAGGCCGAGATCGGCTGGGTGATCGCCCCCGAGGCGCAGGGCCGCGGCTTCGGCCTGGAGTGCGCCCGCGAGCTGCTCCAGATGTCGTTCCGCGATCTCGGTCTGCGCCGCGTCTATGCGCAGTGCTTCGAGGCCAACACCGCCTCGTGGCAGCTGATGGAAAAGCTCGGCATGCGCCGCGAGCAGCACACTCGGCGCGAGTCGCTGCACCACTCCGGTCAGTGGCTCGACGGCGTCATGTATGCCCTCCTCGCCGACGAGTGGTCGCCCACCCCCTGACGCCGACGTGCCCCGTCCTGCCCGCCGACGTGCCCCGACCTGCCCGCATGCTGTCTAGGCTGAACAGATGAAGGCCACCCTGGTCGTGATCGGGATCGCGCTCCTCGTCACGGCCGTGCTGGTGCCGCTTCTGAGCCACTGGCTCCAGTCACCGGGTGCCCGGGCGGCGGCGAGCTCGGGGACAGCCGACGCGCTCGGCAGCTTCATCGACGT
>JAGQUE010000018.1 GCA_020438665.1 Nocardioidaceae bacterium
GGCCGGCTGGACCGAGGGTCAAGTCTGCCAGAGCGATCCGGCTCAGGGGAAATCGCGCAGGAAGATCCTCGGAGTCAGGCGCGGCGGGGCTTGGTGAGCAGGACGGCGCCCGGGAACGCCTCGCCGCGGAGCCGGTAGCCGGCCTTCTTGTACATCCGCTGGTTGTCGACGCTCCCGGCACCCGTGAACAGCACATAGGACGTCGCCTCGGGCGGTGCCGCGGCCTCGGCGACCTCGAGCAGCCGTCGTCCGAGCCCCTGCCCCTGAAGGTCGGGTGCCACCATCAGCCGCCCGATGTCCCAGGCCTCCCCGTCCAGCCGCGCCCGGACCGCCGCCACCAGCCGCCCGCTTCGGCGCAGCACCACGACGGTCCACTCCCCCAGCCAGCGCTCCACGTCGGCCAGGCCCTCACCCAGGGCCGGGATGTCGACGCCGGGGTTGGCCTGTTGCTCCTGCAGCCAGCACGCCCTCTGGAGGGTCAACAGCTCGCCCGCGTCGGCCGGGACCGCCGACCGGAGCTCCTCGCCGTCGGCGATCCGACCGGGGTGGGCCAGGTCGGGTCGCCGCACCACGGTCCGGCGGAGCGCCTGCTCCTGGCGCCAGGCAGCGATGGCGCCGTGGTCACCGCTCAGCAGCACGGGTGGCACGTCGAGGCCTCGCCAACTGGCCGGCTTGGTGAAGACGGGATATTCGAGCAGCCCCCCCTCGTGGGACTCCTCGACCAGCGACGCCGGGTTGCCCATGAAGCCCGGCAGCAGCCGGGCGACGGCCTCGATGACGGCAAGCGCGGCCACCTCGCCGCCGTTGAGGACATAGTCACCCAGGGAGACCTCGACGAGCTCGGCGCGGGCCGCGACGTGGTCGAGGACGCGCTGGTCGATGCCCTCATAGCGGCCGCAGGCGAACACCAGCCGGTCGCGAGTGGCCAGCTCGCGGGCCATCGCCTGGCGGAAGACCGTGCCACTCGGCGTGGGCACCACCACGGTCGCGCCGGCCACGTCGATCGCGTCGAGCGCCTCACCCCACGGCTCGGGGCGCATCACCATGCCGGCACCGCCGCCGTAGGGAGTGTCGTCGACCGTGCGGTGCCGGTCATGGGTGAAGTCGCGCAGGTCGTGGACACGCAGGTCCAGCAGGCCCGTGTCACGGGCCTTGCCGACCAGGGAGAGGGCGAGCGCGTCCAGATAGCCCGGGAAGATCGTGACGACGTCGATGCGCATCAGGTCAGGCCTCGTCGGGGAAGGGGCTCACCAGACCGGGGCGGTCGGCGACCACGACCCGCCGACCGGCGAGGTCGACCTCGGGGACGAGCGCGACGACGAACGGCACCAGCGGCCGGCGGCCGTCCGGGGTCTGGATGGTGAGCAGGTCCTGCGCCGCCCCGTGGACGACGGCCGCCACCTCGCCGAGCACGACCCCCTGCTCGTCGACAGCGGTCAGCCCGACGAGCTGGTGGTCATAGAACTCCTCGGGGTCCTCCGGCGTCGCGTCGGCAGCGAGGTCGGCGACCAGCACGATGCCGCGGGCTGCCTCGGCCGCCGTCCGGTCGGGGATCTCCTCGAACGTCGCCAGCAGGACCCCCTGGTGGCGACGGGTGCTCGTGACGGTGACGTGGTCGAGGCGGTTGGCCGACCCGGCCGGCGGCTGCGCGCGCAGAACCGCGCCGTCGGCGAACCTCAGCTCGGGCTCGTCGGTCCGGACGTCGACGGTGACCTCACCCTTCAGCCCGTGCGGCTTGCCGATCCGGCCCACGACCACCTCGATGCTGTCCACGGGGGTCAGGGTAGCGGTGGCGCCAGTTTCACCGGCGCGCCGGTGAAACTGGCACTTCTCGGGCGATGTTGCGGCCGAGAAGCGCCAGGTTCGGTCGAGAAGTGGCGCGTGCTGCGGCATCGTGTACGACGCTCCGAAATGCCGACTGGGCGCCACCCCGGGAGGGTGACGCCCAGTCGCGAAGCGAGCTGTTCGGCCGCGGGGCCGTCAGCGGCGCCGGTCGACGTCGACGAAGTCGATGCGTGCCCCACCTCGGCCCGCGAGGGCGGAGATGACGGTACGGAACGCCGTCGCCGTACGACCGTTGCGGCCGATCACCTTGCCGAGGTCGTCGGGGTTGACCCGGACCTCGAGGATCGAGCCGCGACGCAGCTGCTTGTCGCGCACCGACACGTCGTCCGGGTGGTCGACGATGCCACGCACCAGGTGTTCGAGCGCCTCGGCGAGCATGCGGCTCAGGCCTCCTCGGCCTCGGCCGCCTCAGCGGCGCCCTCGGGGGTCTCGTCGGCCGGGACCGGCGCGGCATCGTCGGCGGGCGCCTCAGCAGCAGGAGCCTCCTCGACAGCCACCTCGGCTGCGGGAGCCTCGGCTGCAGGAGCCTCGGCCACCGGCTCGGCCTTCTTGGCCGCCTTCTTGGTCACGGCCTCACCCACGGGCTCGTTGGAGGCGTCCTTGAGCGCGTCGTTGAAGATGTCGAGCTTGGCGCGCTTGGGCTCCTTGACCTTGAGGGTGCCCTCGGCGCCCGGCTCGCCCTTGAACTTCTGCCAGTCACCGGTGA
>JAGQUE010000236.1 GCA_020438665.1 Nocardioidaceae bacterium
AGGTCCGGTTGAGGTCGCGCACCAGGGAGTGCACGCCCCGGTGCTCGGGGTGGTCCATCAGCCACCAGTCGAGCTCGCGGGCCTCCGCCCACTCGGCCTCTTGACCGAGCTCGATCCCCATGAAGACCAGCTGCTTGCCCGGATGTGCCCACATGAACGCGAGGTAGGCGCGCAGGTTGGCCAGCTGTTGCCAGCGGTCACCGGGCATCTTGCGCAGCAATGAGCCCTTGCCATGGACGACCTCGTCGTGGCTGAGGGGGAGGACGTAGTTCTCGGAGTAGGCATAGACCATCGAGAACGTCATCTCGTGGTGGTGATAGGACCGGTGCACCGGATCGTGGGCCATGTAGCCCAGCGAGTCGTGCATCCATCCCATGTTCCACTTGAACCCGAAGCCGAGGCCGCCCGACGACGTGGGCCGGGTGACGCCGTCCCACGAGGTCGACTCCTCGGCGATGGTGATGACGCCAGGGGTGCGCTTATAGACGGTGCCGTTCATCTCCTGGAGGAACTGCACGGCCTCGAGGTTCTCGCGGCCGCCGTGGACGTTGGGCTGCCACTGGCCGTCCTCGCGCGAGTAGTCCAGATAGAGCATCGAGGCCACGGCGTCGACGCGCAGCCCGTCGATGTGGAACTCCTCCAGCCAGTACGACGCATTGGCCACCAGGAAGTTGCGCACCTCGCGGCGACCGAAGTTGAACACGAACGTGCCCCAGTCGGGATGCTCGCCGCGAGAGGGGTTGGGGTCCTCATAGAGGGGCGTGCCGTCGAACCGGGCGAGGGCGAAGGAGTCCTTGGGGAAGTGGGCCGGCACCCAGTCGACGATCACCCCGATGCCGGCCTGGTGGAGCCGGTCGACGAGGTAGCGGAACCCGTCGGGGTCGCCGAACCGCGCGGTCGGCGCGAAGTAGGAGGTCACCTGATAGCCCCAGGAGCCGCCGAAGGGGTGCTCCATCACGGGCAGGAACTCGACATGGGTGAAGCCGAGGTCCGAGACATAGCCGACCAGCTCGTCGGCGAGCTGGCCATAGCCGAGCGTCTGGCCGTAGGGCTTGCGCCACGAGCCCAGGTGCACCTCATAGACCGACATCGCGGACCCGACGGGGTGCTGGGACGCGCGCGAGGACATCCAGTCGCCGTCGCCCCACTGATAGGCCGACTCATAGACGACCGACGAGGTGGCCGGCGGGACCTCGGTATAGAACGCCATCGGGTCGGCCTTCTCGCGCCACTCGCCATCGGCCCCGAGCAACAGGAACTTGTACTTCGTCCCGGAGCCGACGTCGGGCACGAACAGCTCCCACACCCCGGAGGTGCCGAGCTGGCGCATGGGGTGCTCGCGGCCGTCCCAGTTGTTGAAGTCGGCCTTGACGCGTACGCCGCGCGCGCTCGGCGCCCAGACCGCGAACGACGTGCCGTGGACGTCGCCGTCATAGTGGCGCACGTGGGCCCCGAGGACCTTCCAGAGCTCCTCGTGACGGCCCTCGTTGATGAGGTGGAGGTCGGTGTCCCCCACCGTCGGCAGGAACCGGTAGGGGTCGTCGAGCACGATCGGCGTGTCGACATAGGTCACCTCGACCCGGTAGTCGGGCACGTCGGCGACCGGCAGGACGCCTACCCAGACGCCGGAGTACTCGTGGTCGAGCTCGACCGACCCGCCTCCGAACCGCACCACGACCTTGGCCGCCAGCGGTTTGAAGACGCGCACGGTGACGGCCCCCGCGTGGGTGTGGGGTCCCAGGATCGCGTGGGGGTGACCGTGCTCGCCCTGGACGAGCAGATCGAGCTCGTGTCGGTCGACCGGGTGGATCTCTGACATCGGAAGCCTCCTTGGTGGGTCGTCATCCGTGCCTTGCCAGACAGGCTAGTGGGGACGGCAACCGGTGCCCGATGCCGACCATCGCGTCGTCAAGGGTCAGGTGCCCCAAGTGCGGCCCCGGCATGACCGGCCGCCGGCCCCGCACGCCGCGTCAGACCTGGGCGAGCTGGTTGAACCGCGTGGAGGCACGCTCGAAGAGGTCGCCGGGAAGGTTGGGGAACTGATAGCTGACCTCGTTGATGGAGCCGTCGGGAAAGATCAGCGGGTTGTCGACGAGCTCGGGGGCGACCTTCTCCATCGCCTCCTGGGCGCCCTGGACGGGGCAGATGTAGTTGACCCACGCGGCGAGCCGCGCCGCCACCTCGGGCTGGTAGTAGTACTCCGCGAGCCTGGCGACGGCACCGGCCTGCTCCGACCCACGGGGGACCAGCAGGTCGTCGGACCAGATGAGCAGTCCTTCCTCGGGGACGACGAACTTGAGGTAGGGGTTCTTCAGCTGCTCCTGGAGCACGTCGCCGGACCAGGCCAGCGACGCCGCCAGCGTCCCCTTGCGCAGCCCCTTGAGGTAGTCGTTGCCATAGAAGCCGGCGAACTGGCCGGACTCGGCGAGCTGGCCGAGGAAGTCCATCGACTCGTTGAGGTCGTCCTCGGACAGGTCGGTGAGGTCGTGCCCTTGGCCGAGCAGCACCATGCCGAGTGTGTCGGAGAGCTCGGTGAGCATGCCGACGCCGCCGGCCAGGTCCTGGCGATCGAACAGCTCGGCGATGGAGCCGATCGCCCGGTCGACCCGGCGGGCGTCATAGGCGATGCCCGTCAGCCCGGCCTGCCATGGCATCGAGAACCGCTGTTCGGGGTCCCAGTTGGGGGTCGCCAGCGACGGGATCACGCGCTCGGCGCCGGCCACCGGACCGAACGGTTGGAGGGCGCCCTCGTCGATGAGCTGGGCGGTCACCCACGAGGTCATCGTGATGACGTCGAAACCGATCGGGTCACCGGCGGCGAGCTGGTCACCGACGACCCCCAGGAACTCGACGTTGTCGTTGATGGGGGTCTGGTAGTCCACGGAGATGCCGGACTCCTGCTGGAAGTCCCGGAGCGTCGACCTGGCGATGTAGGCCGGCCAGTTGGCCCACGTGATCGGTCCGTCGGCGCGCACCGTCGGCGACGTCGCCAGCGAGCTGCCGGCGGTCGGCGAGACCGACCCCGGCGCACGCTCACCGGAGCCGCCGCCGGAGCAGCCGGCCACGCCTGCTGCACCGAGCCCGGCCAGCAGCCCGCGCCGGGTCAGCCGCCCCGACGTCGGTCGGGGAGCGGGGAGGGGGGAGCGCACGTGAGGGATTGTGGTCTGCCCGGCCCCACACTGCCAACGGCGCGCCGACACCCAAGACGACGGGATCGGTGCCGAACGGCGAGGCGAGCCGTCGATGGGCGCCGTCCTGACGGCGGTTGACAGCGGTTCTCGCGAGCCGCCATCGTGGCGCTCGTGACGCGATCCCGCCCCGGAGGCCATCGTGCGGCGAGGCGCCGTTCCTGGCTGGGGCTAGCGCTCGCTCTCATCGTTCTCGTGGGGCTGATCGTGGGCGGTGCGGCCTTGTGGAAAGGCCGCGGCATCGGGAAGCCGGCCGCATCCGGACGTGACGTCCAGGCCGGCAACCAGGACGCCGCTTGCGGCGAACGGCGGTTCTCGATCGCCGCCGATCCTCGCATCGCCGCGACCATCCGAGGGGTCGTGTCGTCGCTGCCGCCCGACGCGTGCATCTCGGTGGGCGTGCGGGCGGCCACGTCCGCCGAGGTCGCTGCCGACGTGGCGCGCGCCGAGGGCAAGGGCCTGGGCGGCACGCTCCCGGACGCCTGGATCCCGGACTCCTCGCTGTGGCTCGACATCGCCGGCGCCTCCGACGAGGGCCAGCAGCGCCTCGATGGTGACGGCACCAGCCTGGCGTCCTCGCCCGTCGTTCTCGCCACGACGCCCGAGATCGCCGGCCAGCTGGGCGGCGACTCCCCGGACTGGCGGTCGACGCTGGAGACCGGGTCGCCGGTCACCCTGGCGCTGCCGGCGCTCGACCGCGACGCCGCGACGCTGACGAGCCTCCCCGCGCTCGAGGGCTCGGGCACCGTGGCCGAGCTGTCGCGCCTGGTGGCGGCCCCGCCTCTCCCGGAGGGCGAGCCGCTCACGATGGTCCTGTCGGGCGCGGCCGATGTCGTACCCTCGACCGAGCAGGAGGTCGCCGCGGCCGTGGGCGAGGGCGGCCAGGTCGTGGCGATCTATGACGAGTCCTTCGGGGCCCTCGACTTCCCGCTGGTGCGGGTCCGGCCGCTCGATGCGCAGGACGACCCCGGCGCCGACGCACTCTTCGACAGCCTGGCGAAGGCACTCACCGGGGAGGCGGGCCAGGCCGCGCTGGGCAAGGCCGCGTTCCGTACGCCGGACGGCTCGGCGTCGGCGAGCGCTCCGACGGCCCAGGGCGTCGACTTCGCCACCGCCGCGGGAGCCGCCACGACCGATGCCTCCGCTGTCGACGACGCCCGGACCCAGTGGGCGACCCAGGGTCGACGCGCTCGGCTGCTGCTGCTGATGGACCTGTCGGGCTCGATGCAGGAGCGGCTACCCGACGGTCGCACCCGGGCCGAGGCGGCCCAGGACGCGCTGCGCGGGCTCGTCGAGGGAGCATCCCCCGACGATGCGCTCGGGTTGTGGGGCTTCACCAACCTGGTGGGCAACGGCGACTACGAGGTGCTGCTGCCCGCGGAGCCGCTGGACGACACCGTCGGCGGGGTGAGCCTGCGTGACCGGTTCCTCAGCGAGGTCGACCAGCTCGCACCGGTGACCGGTGGCTCCACCTCGCTCTATGACACCGTCGCCGCCGCCTATGTCGCGGCGTCCGACAACTATGTCGACGGCCGGTTCAACGCCGTCGTCGTCGTCACCGACGGCCGCAACGAGGACCCCGGCAGCCGAACCCTGCCGGCCCTGCTCGACGACGTGCGCCGGCAGTTCGACGGCGCGCGCCCCGTGCGGATCATCACCATCGCCTATGGCGAGGACGCGGACCAGGCGACCTTGACCTCGTTGGCCGACGCGACGGGGGGGCGCGCCTACCGCGCGCTGACCGGCGTCGAGGTCCAGACTCGCCTCACGGACCTGCTCGCCGAGAAATGACGCCGTGACAGCCCTGCTGCTCGACCTCGACCAGACCCTTGTCGACCTCCAGTCAGTGACCGACTATGCCGCCGCGCGGCGTGACGCCGAGGCGATCGCCGCCGCCCTCGCTCCGCAGCAGGTGCCCGGCACCGACTGGACCCGGGACACACTGGCCACGATGGCGCTGCTCGTGGCCTGTGCCGGCGACGAGCGCTGGGCCGAGGTGAGCCGGGCGGTCGAGGTCCACGAGCGGGCCGCGATCCCCGGGTCGGTGGCCATGCCGGGCCTGGCGCAGGCTTGGGCCGAGACGGCCGACGTCCCGCGCGCCGTCGTCACCCTCCTCACCGAGGACGTCACGCGCCGCGTGCTGGCCCATCACGGCGTCCCGGGCGCCGATGCGGTCCCGGTCATCGGCCGCGACGCCGGCCGCCGGCCCAAACCCGCGCCGGACGGCCTGCTGGCCGCCTGCGCCCGTCTCGGCGTGACGCCCGCCGATGCGGTGATGATCGGTGACTCGACCTGGGACCTCGAGGCCGCCCGCGCGGCCGGCTGTGGGTTCGTGGGCGTCCCGGTCACGCCGGGGGCGCTGCCCGCGGGCACGCCGATCGCCCCCGACCTGCGCGAGGCGATCCGCATCGCCCTCTCGTGACCTGAACGACGACCGCGCCGGCCGGGTCACCGGTCCGTAGGACCGCCAGCCACCCCCGTGAGCCGCGCGATGGCCTTGAGCGGGATGTCGAGCCAGGTGGGTCGGTTGCGCGCCTCATAGACGGCCTCATAGACCGCCTTGTCGGCGAGGTAGCCGTCGAGCATCGTCTGCTCGGCCACGGTGAGGTCACGCCCGGCGTAGGCGTCGAGGAAGGCGGCACTGTTGCGGTCGACCCACTCCGCAGCCCGGAAGGCCAGCTGGTGGGTGCTGGCCGGGCTGTCGGCGCCCATCGTGCGCTGGACCACCTGGGCGGCATAGTCGAAGGAGCGCAGCATGCCGGCGACGTCGCGCCAGGGGCTGTCGGGGCGCGACCGCTCGGCGAGGGTCTTGGCGGGCTCGCCCTCGAAGTCCACGATCTTCCAGCCGCGCACCGTGCGCAGCGTCTGGCCGAGGTGGAGGTCGCCGTGGACCCGCTGGACGGTCAGCGTGCCGAGCGTGGCGAACCGGTCGAAGGCGCGGGACAGCGACTCCCGGTGGGCCGCGAGCTCGGGCACGACGCGGGCAGCGGCGTCGAGGCGGGCCTGCATCGACGACGCCACCTCCGCGGTGTCCCAGGTGTGCTCACCGAGCTCGGCGTGGAGGGTCGCATGGACCTCGGCGACGGCCTCGCCGAGTCGCGCGGACTCGGCCGCGAAGTCGCCGCCGACCTCCTCGGCGTGGAGGTCGCCCTCGGCGAAGAGGTTGCGCACGCTCGCCTGGGCGAGGTCCCAGCCGTCGCTCGCCGTACGCAGGAACTGCTGGAGGAAACCGAGCTGGAGCACGGCGCCGTCGGAACCCACCAGCTCGGCGGGCAGCGAGCTCGCGTCGGCCTCGACCCAGCCATAGAGGGCCGCCACGTGGTCGGAGCCGGCGCGGGTCAGCTGGTCATGGATCTCGATGTCGGGGTTCACGCCCGGAGTCACCCGGCGGAATACCTTGAGCAGCGAGTCCTCGCCGAAGGCGACCGAGGAGTTGGACTGCTCGCCCGAGAAGAGCGTCGAGTGGGTGTCCAGGTCAAGGTCGTGGCCGGGCAGCCGGTGGAAGGTGAACGGGGGAGCGCTGACACCGGCGGCGAACGAGCGCAGCCAGCAGGCCATGGCGTCGCGGTCGTGGACGGCGTCATAGACGAACACCTGGCCGTGCTCGTCGTCCTCGGTGCCGACCAGGGCGTGGTCGAGCCCCGGCTGTCGCTCGGCATAGCGTGCCAGCGGCAGCTGGTAGAGGTCGCGGCCGCCCTCGTCGTCGTCATAGTCGACGACCGCGACGGCCACGAGCGGCACCACCCCGCCGGGCTCGGCAGAGGGTACGACGCCGAGCACGTGCGTGTCGGTCACCCGGAAGGGGCGGCCCTTGCCGCCGAACCAGCGGGCCTGGGCGAGGTAGTCGGAGAGCTCGATCACGGTGCTGCCTCCTGATGGTCGGGGGTCAGCCGGAACCAATAGAAGCCATAGCCCCCGACGGTGAGCAGATAGGGCAGCTCGCCGATCCGGGGGAACGGCACGCCGCCCAGCAGCTCCACGGGACGCAACCCCTCCCAGCGGCGCAGGTCGAGCTCGACGGGCTGGGGGAAGCGCGAGAGGTTGTTGACGCAGAGGATCGCGTCGGAGGAGCCGTCGGGCGCCTGGTAGTCGCGGACATAGGACAACACCGAGGGGTTGGACCCGCCGAGGTCGAGGAAGTCCCCGAGGCCGAAGGCCTGGTGCTGCTTGCGGGCGTGGATCATGCGCCGTGTCCACTGGAGCAGCGACGACGCGTTGGACAGCTCGGCCTCGACATTGACCGACTGGTACCCGAACACCGGGTCCTGGATGAGGGGCAGCATCAGCCGGCCGGGGTTGGCGGTGGAGAAGCCGGCATTGCGGTCGGGGGTCCACTGCATCGGGGTGCGTACGCCGTCGCGGTCGCCCAGCCAGATGTTGTCGCCCATGCCGATCTCGTCGCCGTAGTAGAGGACCGGCGACCCGGGCAGGGACAGCAGCAGTGCGGTGAACAGCTCCATCTGGTTGGTGTCGTTCTCCAGCAGCGGGGCCAGCCGGCGACGGATCCCGATGTTGGCCTTCATGCGCGGGTCCTTGGCGTATTCGCCCCACATGTAGTCGCGGTCCTCGTCGGTGACCATCTCGAGGGTCAGCTCGTCGTGGTTGCGCAGGAA